>VAZQ01000355.1 GCA_005883115.1 Alphaproteobacteria bacterium
CGGCGCTGATAGCGGCGCACGGGCTCACGGCGGAGGAGTACCAGCGCATCCTCGCGCTCATCGGCCGTGAGCCCTCGATCACCGAACTCGGCATTTTCTCGGCGATGTGGAACGAGCACTGCTCGTACAAATCTTCGAAAATCCATCTGCGCACGCTGCCGACCAAAGCGCCGTGGGTGATCCAAGGGCCGGGCGAGAACGCCGGCGTCATTGATATCGGCGATGGGCTTGCCGTCGTGTTCAAGATGGAGAGCCATAACCATCCGAGCTACATCGAGCCTTATCAGGGCGCCGCGACGGGGGTCGGCGGCATTTTGCGCGACGTCTTCACCATGGGCGCGCGGCCGATCGCCTGCCTCAACGCGCTCTCCTTCGGCGCGCCGATACACCCGCAGACGCGGCACCTTCTTGCTGGCGTGGTTGCCGGCATCGGCGGCTACGGCAATTCCTTCGGCGTGCCGACGGTCGGCGGCTGCGTGCGCTTCCACACCCGCTACGATGGCAACTGCCTCGTCAATGCGATGGCCGTTGGGCTGGCGCGCAACAACCGAATTTTCTACGCCGCCGCCTCCGGCGTCGACATGCCGATTGTCTATCTCGGCTCCAAAACCGGCCGCGATGGCATCCACGGCGCGACGATGGCGTCCGCCGAGTTTGGCGAAGCCACCGAGGAAAAGCGCCCGACCGTGCAAGTCGGCGATCCGTTCGCGGAAAAATTGCTGCTCGAGGCGTGTCTCGAGATCATGGCGAAGGAGTGCGTCATTGCCATCCAGGACATGGGCGCGGCGGGGCTTACCTGCTCCGCGGTCGAGATGGGCGCCAAGGGCGGCCTCGGCGTCACGCTCGATCTCGATGCCGTGCCTTGCCGCGAGAGCGGCATGAGCGCCTACGAGATGATGCTCTCGGAGAGCCAAGAACGCATGCTCATGGTGCTCAAGCCGGAGAAGGAGCACGAAGCCGAGGCGATCTTCCGTAAATGGGGTCTCGATTTCGCGGTGGTCGGCAAGACCACGCCCACCAAGCGCTTCATCGTTCGCCACCGGGGCAAGGTCATGGTCGACCTGCCGATCAAGGAACTAGGCGACGAGGCGCCGGTCTATGACCGGCCGCACACGGAAGCGCCGCCGAAGCCGGTGCTCACCACCGCCGATGTTGCGCCGCCCGTTGCGACCGCGGACGCGTTGTTGCGGCTGATCGGCGCTCCTGATCTGTGCTCGCGCCGCTGGGTGTGGGAGCAGTACGATCACGTCATTCTCGGCAATACGGTGCAGCGCCCCGGCGGCGATGCCGCGGTGGTGCGCGTCGACGACGGGCCCAAGGCGCTCGCGCTTACCACCGATGTCACACCGCGCTATTGCGAGGCCGATCCCTTCGAAGGCGGCAAACAGGCGGTCGCCGAGGCCTGGCGCAATCTCACTGCGGTGGGGGCGCGACCGCTAGCGCTCACCGACAATCTCAATTTCGGCAATCCGGAGCGGCCGGAGATCATGGGCCAGTTGGTCGGTGCGATCCATGGTATTGCCGATGCGTGCGAGGCGCTCGAATTTCCGGTCGTCTCCGGCAATGTCTCACTCTACAACGAGACCAACGGCCGGGCGATCCTGCCTACGCCCACCATTGGTGGCGTCGGGCTGATCGACGACTTCACCAAGTCGGCGACGCTCGCCTTCAAGCGGGAGAGCGAGGCGATTTTACTCATCGGCGACACCGCGGGCTGGCTTGGACAGTCGCTCTATCTGCGCGAAATCTGCGAGCGCGAAGAGGGCGCGCCGCCGCCGGTCGATCTCGCAGCCGAGCGCAAGAACGGCGACTTCGTGCGCGCACTCATCGCCGAGGGCATCGCTAGCGCCGTGCACGATGTATCCGACGGCGGGCTTCTGCCCGCTATCGCCGAGATGGCGATGGCCTCGGGCATTGGCGCCGAGCTCGATCACCCGCCGATGGCGGCGCACGCCTTCTGGTTCGGCGAGGATCAGGGCCGCTATGTCCTGACTGTCGAGGCCGGCGTGGCCGAGACGGTGATTGCGCGCGCTCGCGGCGCCGACGTGCCCGCGCGGCAGCTCGGACTGACCGGCGGCGATGCATTGACGCTCGAAGGCGAGCGCCCCATTCTGGTGGCAAAGCTGCGCGAGCGCTTCGAGGGCTGGCTCCCAGCCTATATGGCGGGCCAGACGCCCTGAAGGCGCGGGAGAGAATGCCATGGCTATGGCTGCGAGCGAGATCGAGCGTTTGATCAAGCGGCGTATCCCGGATGCCGAGGTGACCATCCGCGATCTTGCCGGCGACGGCGACCATTATGCGGCGACCGTGCTTGCCGAATCATTCCGCGGCAAATCGCGGGTGCAGCAGCATCAGATTGTCTACGAAGCGCTGAAAGCGGAAATGGGGGGCAAGCTGCACGCGCTCGCACTGCAGACCGGCACCCCCGAGGCCTAATAGGTGGCGCGTTGACGATACGAACGGTTGTGGCCACGGCTGCCCTGATCGCGTCCGCCGGACTCGCAGCTGCGCAATCGGCGGACCGGGTCAAGCCGTTGGCGCCTCCCGGCGCCATCCAAACCACTGGCACTTGGGGTCTGGGCACGCGCGCCGGCGACTTCGTCTACATTGCCGGCATGCGCGGCATCGACCCGAAGACGAATACGCTCGTTCCGGGCGATGAAGCCCGTATTCGGCAAGGTTTCCTCAACATGCAGACGATCGCGCAATCGGAGGGGGCGAGCCTGCGCGATTGCGTGCGAATCGTCGTCTATGTCACCGACATGTTTCGCTTTCGCCCGCTGGTGAACAAGGTGCAAGAGGAGCTTTGGGGCAAGGGACCCTATCCGCCCCGCACCATTGTCGAGGTGCACCGCCTCAATCAGGACGATATTTTCGAGGTCGAAGGCACGTTCTATGCACCGGTGAAAAAGTAACCGCCGGCGGTGGCGCCGCCCCTTGGGCTCAGGCCGCCGCTACGCTACATATAGCTTCAAGGTGAGAACGGTTCGGCGCGCGCAAATGCGTTGCCGCCAGGACGAAGAGGGATTTCATGGCGATCGAGCAATTCATCGAGAATGAGGTCAAAAGCAACGACGTGGTGCTGTTCATGAAGGGCACCCCGCAGTTCCCGATGTGCGGATTTTCCGGGCAAGTAGTGC
Source organism: Alphaproteobacteria bacterium (assembly GCA_005883115.1). GTDB lineage: Bacteria > Pseudomonadota > Alphaproteobacteria > Rhizobiales > Xanthobacteraceae > VAZQ01. The sequence continues at coordinate 3,141 of VAZQ01000355.1, forward strand.
AGATCCTCGATCACCTCGGCGTGAGCTATAAGGGCCTGAACGTGCTTGAATCGGACGATCTGCGCGAGGGCATCAAGTCCTATTCCAATTGGCCGTCGGTTCCGCAGCTTTATGTGAAGGGCGAGTTCGTCGGCGGCTGCGACATCGTGCGCGAGATGTTCCAGGCGGGGGAATTGCAGGGCCTATTCAAGGACAAAGGCGTACCGGTCAGCGAGCGCGCGTCGACTTAGCGCCAGACCTTTAGCGGCGAATCAGTCGTAGAGACGAGCAGCGAAAACGGGGGTCTGCGTCATCACGCGATGAAGCTGGCGGCCCGGTTGGCGCAGAGCCCGACCGCAGTGTACGGGCGCCGAAGACACTCCCAAACGAGCCGCTCACGAGCAGCCTCGAGAACCAGTTGCAGAGGCTGAAGTGTTGGCTTGGTGCGCCGCGGAGCTGCCGCTGTTCAAAGGAAATCTCCGATAGAAGGCGCTCAGTTCCAGCGCAGGAGATGCTTTTCTAGCCGCCCGGCAAGGCCGAAAATGAGAAGCACCACGACGAGGATCAGAAGAATGAGCGCGAACATCAGCGCGGCGTTGTAGGTGCTCTGCGCGAAGGAGAGGAGATAGCCCAGCCCCTCCGTCGCCGCCACGAACTCACCCACGCAGGCGCCGGTGAAGGCAAAGCCGACCGCGATCTTGAGATTGCCGAGCACCCAGGAGGCGACCGACGGCAGATAGACGTGACGCACGAGCGCTCGGCGATTGCCGCCGAGCGTGACGACCCGCTCGACGAGCCGGCGATCCACCTGCCGGATGCCCGTGAAGACGGTAAAGAAGATCAGCACCGCCACGAGAATGAACGAGAGCGCCACCTTGGACGCGAGTCCAATGCCGAGCCAAATCACGAACAGCGGCGCGAGGATCACGCGCGGGATGGCGTTGAGCACGGTCATCACTGGCTCGAGTAGCTCGGCGATGAACGGGACGAGCGCCGCCACGACGCCGAGCACGACGCCGACCAGGATGCCGAGCGCGAGGCCGCCCAGTGCAGCGCCAAATGTTGCCTCGAGATGCGGCCAGATGCGGCCGTCCGCGAACAAGTCGACGAGCGCTGCGCCAACGCGGCTTGGGCTCGGCGCGTAGATGGGATTGAGCAGGTTGGCGCGGTCGGCCGCCTCCCACACCGCAAGCAGGGCGGCCAAGGCTGCAACCTGGCGCATCCAGGTGTAGCGGGGATCGAGACGCATCATGCCGCCTCCGCTCGCTGATCGACCTCGCGCGAGAGGTCAGCCCACAGCCGCTCGTAAAGCGGCGCAAACGCTGGGTGGGTGCGCGAGAGGACCGGGTCGCGCGGGCGCGGAAGCGGTACGTCGTAGTGCTCAGTAATGCGCGCGCGCGGCCCCTGCGAGAGCAGATAGACGTCGTCCGAAAGGCTGAGCGCCTCCTCCAGATCATGGGTGACCAGAAGAACGCTGATCTTCTCGCGCTCGACCAGCGCGACCAGATCTTTCACCACGCGGGCGCGCACGATCGCATCAAGCGAGGCGAATGGCTCGTCCATCAACATGAGCTTTGGCCGCATCGCCAGCACTTGCGCAAGCGCGACGCGCTTGCGCTGTCCGCCGCTCAGGCGGCGAGGAAAGCGGTCGCCAAGCCCCGCGAGATCGAGCCGCGCGAGCCATGCGTCGGCCTCGGCCAGCGCTTTGCCTCGCACCATGCCGTTGAATGTGAGGCCGAGCGCGACATTCTCGCGCGCCGTTTTCCACGGCAGCAGCGCATCATCCTGGAACAGGATGCCGATCTGTGACGGCGCAAGCCCGGTCTCGACGGTGCCCGAGAGCGGCCGCTGCAACCCGATCACGGCACGCAACAGGCTCGACTTGCCCGAGCCCGAGGGCCCAACGAGGCTCACGAAGCTGCCGTCGCCCACGGCGAGGCTCGCTCCTTCCAGGACCGGCTCTCCGCCATAGGAAATCGTCAGATCATGCACGCGCAGCTTCAACCTCCGGCAATCGAGGTGTCGTGCAGCCCGGCCATGCTCGCGCCGGGCTTCATGAGGCCGCCGGCGATCAGGCTCTGCTCGACGCGCTTGGCCGCGTCGAGGTCGATGTTCACCCTATCGGGGTAGAGGGAATCCCGGTGTTGCGCGATAATCTCGCCGAACTCCTTGAGGTTGAGCCCGGTGGTCATTTCCTTGGGCAGAGCCGCGGCCAGCTGGTCGCCGCTCATCGCGCGCAGCGCCTTGAGCGCATCTCCCAAAGCGCCGGCCAGCGCCACCATCTCCGGCCTGCGCCGTTCGATCTCCTTGGTGCGCACGGCGAGCCCCATGAATTCGAATGCGCCGCCAAGATGCCGCGTGGCATCCTCGAGATCCATCGCGTTCATCAGCACGCGTGCGCCCGCGCGCCACAGCAGCGTGAGCGCCGGCTCCTGCACGACACCAGCGTCGATCTGACCCTGGCGCAGCGCTTCGAGCAAATTGACGCCCATGGTCGCGAACTTGACCTTCTGCGCATCGGCACCGGCCTGCTTGAGCAGATAAAGCGTCAGCGAATGGTCGGCGTTCCCGAGCCCAGAGATGGCGACGGTGCGTCCCTCCAGATCCTTCATGGATTGAATCTGGCTACCGGTCCTGGGAGCGGTGACAACGGCGAACAGCGGAAGACGCCCCGTGACCGCAAAGCGGCGAATATCTGCGCCGACATTGGCGTAAGCCTGCAGCGCGACGTCGAGCGCGGTAGCGGCGTAATCGACCGCGCTGCCGATGAGCGCCTGCATCGCAGCATTGCCGCCGCGGGTGTAAACAAGCTGCACGTTGAGCCCGTGCTTGGCAAAGTGCCCGGCGGAGCGCGCAACCTCGTACGGCACGCCGCACAGCAGCTGGCTACAATAGGCAAGCTTGATCTGCTGCCCCTGCGCCTCGGCGGAGGTGGACCGTGCCGCCGGAACGACGCTCGCGACCAGCGCCGCGCCCTTGAACACCGAGCGCCGCGACACGTCAGTCTCTGGCACGCGGGCCGTAGTTTCGTCGCAGCAGCTCATGCAAATCTCCGAACGTCGCAGCGCCGGCAATCGATCAACCTCTGCCAGGAGCCGGAAGTTCCAGCGGTCGTTGCCGCAACAGTCACATAGCGATTTTTACTCCAATCGTACATAGAGTGTCCGAGGGCTTCGTAGACTGCGCCGAGTGCTCCTGCGCGAGACCCAAACATCTTTTGGTACAGGCGTGCTGGATCTCGCTTCGCGTGATTTCGTGCTCGTGCTGTTCGTCGAGGAGGGCGCGACCCAGCATGAGGGACCGCCCCGGCCGCCTCTCACTTACGCGCGCCCGCGGGCGGCTTGCGCGCGACGGGCGCGAAATAGCCGATCCCGTTGTGGCTGCGCTTTCCCACCAGCGCGAAGAGTGCGCCCTGCGGGTCCGTGCATTGCAGGATCCACCGGCTGCCCAAGACTTCGATTGGCCCGTTGACGATTCTCCCGCCGCCGGCCTTCACCCGCCGTGTTGCCTCGTCGATGTCGGCGACGTTGAAGTAATAGAGCCAGAACGGGACCGGCTGCGTTGCCGGCTTGGTGAACATACCGCCGACCGTTTGCCCGCCAGTCGAGAACAGCTGGTAACTGCTCGGCTCACCGGCTTGCGAGCGTGCCCTTTGCCAGCCGAACACCTCGCGGTAAAATGCGAACGCTTTTTCCCAATCAGCGGCGAGCAGCTCGTGCCGGCCGACGCGGCCCGGCGCGTCGAGATCGGCGGGTTCGTCTTGGCCGCCGTTCACCCACTTGAGCATCGCGATGGTTGCCATCTGCGGGTCCGCGGCAACGGAAACGCGGCTGATGTTCGGGACATCCGTCGGCGGAACGTATATCGCGCCGCCAAGCCGCTCGATGCGCTCTGCGGCGGCATCCACGTCATCGACCCCGACATATCCAACCCAGCTCGGCCGCAAACCCGATTGCCTCGCCGCGTCCGGCAGGGGCATGAGCCCGCTCACCGGGGCGCCTGCCGCGGTGAACAGGGTATAGGCGGCGGCCGTCGCGGCCCCCTGTGTCC
>VAZQ01000356.1:0-6017 GCA_005883115.1 Alphaproteobacteria bacterium
GATTGCTCAGGAAAAAGGTTACTTCGCGCAGGCCGGCATCGAGGTGAACCTGACCCCGACTCCCAACTCAGTCTTCCAAATGACCAATCTCATCGACGGCAAGTTCGACATCGGGATGACCGCCGTCGACAACGTCATTGCCTACGCGGAAGGCCAAGGCGAAGTCGCTGTCTCGAGAGAGCCCGATCTTTTCGTGTTCATGGGCGGCAGCCCGAGCATACCGGTGCTGGTGACGATCCCTGAAGTCAAGACAACGCAGGAACTCAAAGGCAAAACGCTCGCCGTGGACGCGATCACGACGGGATATGCCTTCGTGCTGTTCGATTTGCTCAAACGCAGCGGATTAGAGTTGAGCGAATACGAGGTCGAATCGGCCGGTGGGACGCTCGCGCGTTGGCAAGGCATGCGCGAGCGCAAATACGCTGCTGCAATACTGACCTCGCCCTTCGATCTGATCGCCAAAGCAAATGGCTTCAACGTTTTGCAGTATGCAAGGGATGTTTACGGGCACTACGAAGAGTCGGTCGCGGTCGCGCGGCGCGCGTGGGCGCAAGCCAACGAGCAAAAGCTCGTCGCCTATAGCAAGGCCTACGTCTCGGCGGTCGAATGGCTGCGCGACCCGATCAACAAGGACGAAGCAATTTCGATCCTGCGCAAACACTTTCCCGAACTGTCGCCGGAATTGGCGGCGGCCACTTACGCGAATTTCAGCGGGCCCAGGGGAATTGCCACCAAAGCGCAACTCGACATCGCGGGCATTGGCAAGGTCTTGGAGTTGCGCAGCGAATACGCGCGGCCGAAGAAGACGCTCACCGATCCCTCTCGCTACTACGATCTTCGATATTACGAGGCGGCGATTCGGTAGGCGCTGCCATCGCGAGACGCGCTCGCCTTCTAGGCGCCGTTACGAGTCCAACGGCGCTCAACGCGGGCGGTCGCTAGTCGTCCATGATGGCTCGCATTACGGTAAGGCCGTTGCCTGCATTGCAGGCAGGTCGGACATGCGTCGCATCCAGGCAGCGAGCCGTGGGCGGCCGTTGGTGAGATCACCGGGTCCCCTCTTGTGTGCCATTTCTAGAGACACCGCGAGGGTGAGGTGTCCCATTCCGGGCTCCCCATTCATCAGCGGATCGCCAACCCGCGATTCAAAAAGGTCGGCCATGCGCTGCCTGCGCCCGACCTCGTGAGCCAGCACGGTCGGCGAACGCTCACCCGCGGGTCGACTCATTTCGCGCACCCATACGCAGATCCCTTCGCACATGCTGCGCGCGTTAGCCTCGAGTCGGCGGTAGTCCCAATCGGAGTCACGTCGTGGGTGGTGGAATCGGGGCTTGCCGTCAAGGCTGTCGAGATAATCACAGATGAGCTGGCTGTCTTCCATGCCAACGCCGACATCGTCGACGAGGTAGGGCACGCGGCCTGATGGGTTGATCTGGTAGTACGGGCTGCCAACGCTGCGCGTTTTTGCTGCCAGCACCTCGACCCGATTTTCCAGAGTCTTCTCTACAACCACGATGCGCGCCAAACGCGCGTATGGCGAGGTGTATGTGACATAGAGCTTCATCGGCGCTGGGTCTTTCGTGTTGCTGAACGGGTCAGACGGGCATCGCCACATTAGCATGGACGGGAATGGCGCCGCCGGAGTCAGCAAGCGGCGCTAAAGGACTCGGGCCTGTTCATGGATGAGGGGGTGAAGCGGACGTGGCCTAAGTGACGGCGGCGCCTCGGCGGCGGTGATCGTTAGATTGCGCCGCGCGCTGCTCGAAACTGCTTCCATCGCCGCTCTGCAAACACCTCCGGTGAGGTCAGCTCGGCGACCCACCAGTCTCGAAGGCTATTATCTTCGGCATAGGTTTCGGCGTCGGCCTTGTTGGCGAACAAGCCAATAATTTGGAAGCCATCTGCAGGGCTGCCGCAGATCAAGATCGTCGTGGGCATGCGGCCCCTTCATCCGCCCGTTTTAATTATAGTTTTTCAGCTCAACCGCCCCATGCGGTGGCTTAAGCGGAGATAGGACAAGAGTGTGCCGGAGTCGCGCTCGCAGCGATGTGATGGCGATCACAAAATGCGCGGTTTGCATTCGCGCAGCCGGCTCCCCGACCGCCGCCAGCGCGATGGTTTTGATGATTCCGCTCAGCCCTGCTCCCTCTGGCACTTCGCCATGAAGCTCGTTTTCGCGGCTCCTTTGAGCGGCTTGCCGTTCGATCCGATCGCCTTGGGCTCGCACATTTCGCGCTTGCATTTGGCGAGGAAGGCGGTTCGCGCAGCGCCTTCGAGCTCGCGGCCGTCGTTTCCGATTGCCTTGTTCGCGCACGTACCTGGCGCTTGCGCCCCTGCCGAACCGATTGCAAAAACCGTGAGCAAAACTGCGAGAGCTAATCGTGTCATCGTTTCCTCCGGAAAAACCACTCCCGTAACGCCGGCGCGAGAAGAAGCAGCGACGGCACACAGTCAATCGGTTTGCCTAGGCTGCGGTTCCATGCAGTCGCGCAGTTATGCGCATTGCACGCGCTATGAACTCAGGGCAGCAGGCCCACCTCGCAGGCCTTGATCTGCAGCGCGAGATATTTCGAGTAGATGCGGCACTGGGCGAAGCTGCCGGCGATGAACCAGAGGCCCGGCTGCGCGGTTCGCGTGAACATGTTGCGCAGCTCTTGTCCGTCGCCGAATCCCCAAATCGGACCGACGCGGCGAGCAACATCATCGCCGAACAGTTTGCGGACCAGATGCTCCTGCCCCTTGTAGCCCGTGGCCAGCACGATCAGCTCGGCAGCGAGCAGTTCGCCGGTGCGCATGCGCGCGCCTTCCTTCACGAATCTGGCGATATCGCCGAATTGCACCAATCCGATCTCTCCTTTGACGATCAGATCCGAGCAGCCGACGTTGAAATAGTAGCCGCCGCCACGGGTGAGGTACTTGAACTGCCAGCCGGTTCCGTCTTCGCCGAAATCGAGCTTGAAACCACGGCGGCGGAGCCCATCGAGTAATTTCTTGTCAATCTTTCGCGCGGCTTCGGTCAAGGCGATGTGGCTTTTGCGTACCAGTGAAAGGGGTATGGATATCGTGATGAGATCGCAAACCTCCAGCGAAGGTCCTTCGTCATAGAGCGCGTACTGCAATTGCGCGCTCGGCTCGACGTTGACGATCATGGTCGAGCTGCGTTGCACGAGCGTGACCTTCGCGCCGGCCGAATAGAGGTCCTGCGCGATATCATGGCCGCTGTTGCCCGAGCCTATGACAAGAACGCTCTTGCCCTTCCACGCCTCGCCATCCTCGTACTCACTGGAGTGCAGAACTTTACCGCCGAAATTACGCAAGCTTGCAATATCCGGAAGGCTCGGAATGCCGCTGACCCCGGTGGCCATCACGACGTGGCGCGGGTGCATCTGCCGCTTGGTGCCATCGGCCCGGCGCAGAGTGACGGACCATCGCTTCGCGTTTTCGTCGTAGCTGCCGCCTTCGAACTCGGTGCCGGACCAATAGTTCAATTCCATGCTCTCGACATAGGCCTCGAACCAAGCGGCGAGTTTGTCTTTGGGAATGTAGGCTGGCCAGCTTGGCGGAAACGGCATGTACGGCAGATGGTTTACGTGTGTCTGGTTGTGCAGGACCAGCGCGTGATAGCGCTTGCGCCAGTTGTCGCCGATGCGCGCTTCGCGGTCGACGATGAGGGTGTCGACGTCCAATTGCGCAAGGCGAGCGGCGATCGAAAGCCCCGCCTGCCCGCCCCCGACGATGAGCACGGCAGGGTCGCGCTGCGCGTATTCGGCGGCGGCTTTGCGCAGGTCGAGCCAGTTCGGTCCGCGAAAATCGCGCGAGTAGGCCTTGGCCTGTGGCCGCGATCTCCCGAGGAGTTGCTCGTGTCCGTTGAGTTCTTCGAGCGATGTCAGCAGCGTCCATGCTTTGAAAGCATTGCGGTCGTCGGCATCGGGCGTGAGCCGCAGGACGCCGGTGCCGCGGCCCTGTGCCGTTTCAAAGTTGAAGATCGCCTCGATCGCATCGGTGCCGGCGCGGCGCACGTTGCGGGGCGCCGTCCGGTGCGGGTCGAGTTTGAAGCCAGTTGGACGGGCGCGCGCGGCGTGCGTTGGAAGCTCGCGCAAGATCGCATCCGACCCGTCGACGGTCTTGATCTGCCACGTCAGGGCGAGCACATCGCGCCAATGGCTGTCGGCGTGAAACAGCGTCTTGAGGCGGGCGCGGCCCGGCATGGCGAGCGCCCTTTCGAACCGCGCCAGCCAACTCTCGGTAATCGTTGCGAGGCTGTCCGGTCTGGCCAGCATTGGTGCTTTCCGTTCGCTTCGGCGGACCAGTTGGTTTGAAACTACCATATTCGTAGGACGCAGCGCAGGTTGATCCGGTTCCGAGTTCGCTTCGAAACTGTGGGGGAGGTTCGGGGCTTGTGGCCTGGGTTGAGGGGAGCGAAGGCCACGAGGGCCTCGCGGTCTGGCACGACCCCCGGGTTTGGCTGCGCTTGACGCCGGGTTACTGGTACTTTGCAAAACGATATCTTGCCTGCGGAGGGTCGGAGATGCGGCTCGCGGTCATGGCAGCGGGTGCCGTCGGCGGTTATTACGGCGCGCGCATGGCCGCAGCCGGCCATGACGTCGCGTTCCTTGCGCGCGGAGCCCATGGCGAAGCCATTCGCCGAGAGGGCCTCAAGCTCGAAAGCGCGCTGGGTGACCTTCATCTTAAGAACGTCCAGGTCACCGATGACTCCAAGCGGGTCGGGCAGGTCGACGTCGTGCTATTCGCCGTAAAGCTCTGGGACACCGAGAGCGCGGGTGAGCAGACGCGCCCGCTCGTCGGCCGCGACACCCGCGTGATTACGCTTCAGAATGGTGTCGACAGCGTCGAGCGGCTCGCCCCGATCCTCGGGGATGACGTCACCATTGGCGGGGTTACTTACGTGGCCGCGAACATTGCAAGGCCTGGCCTGATCCGCCAGACCGGCACCGCGGCCAAAATCCACTGTGGGCGTGTCGATGGGCGTCGCGACGCCCTGCTCGCCGGTTACGTGCAGCAGATGAAGTCTGCCGGCATCGATATCACGCTGACCGATCACATGCTCTTCGAGATGTGGAAGAAGTTCGTGGTGCTCTCGGGCACTTCCGCCATCACGGCGAGCACGCGTCAGCCGCTCGGCGCCGTGCGCGACGATGCGGATATGCGTGCTTTGTTCTTCAGACTGATGCACGAGACAATGTCCGTGGGCCACGCGGCCGGCGTCAGGTTTCCGCCGGAGTTTCCCGCAGAGCTGGAGCGTTTGGTTGCGAGTTTTCCCCCAACGATGAAAGCCTCGATGGCGAACGATCTCGAGGCGGGCAACCGCCTCGAATTGGACTGGCTCGCCGGGAAAGTGGTCGCGCTGGGACGCAAACACGGCGTGCCAACGCCAGCACAGGAGGCGGTCTACGCGATCCTCAAGCCGTATCGGATGGGGCGGATGCCCGGTACATGCTAAATTACGCCGCACTGAAAAAGTGACAGCGTCGGTGCGTGTCCGGAGGGACTATGAAGCGGAAAATCCTTGCCGTCTTGCTCGCGTTTATTGCGTCGCTCGTCATATTTCAAAGCGTACAGGCGTACCCGGATCGACCGATCAAACTGATCGTGCCGTCGCCTGCAGGAGGGCCGCCGGACCAGATTGCGCGGTTGCTCTCCGACAAAATGGCCGCCGCACTCGGGCAGCCGGTGATCGTGGAGAACCGAACCGGCGGAGCTGGCGGCATCATCGGCGCGAAATCGGTCGCAATGGCAGAGCCGGATGGTTACACGCTTTTCATGGGGAGCACGAGCTCTGTCCTCATCGCGCCTTTGATCTACAGGAATGCCGGTTACACCGCCGCAACGTTCGCGCCCATCGCGCGTGTTGCAGAGACCACAGAAATGCTCGCCCTGCATCCTTCCGTGCCGGCCAACTCCATTTCGGAATTGGTCACACTTGCGAAGTCGCGGCCGGGCGCGTTGAGCTATGGGTCAGCCGGCGTCGGGACGCTTCCGCATCTCGAGGGCGAATT
>VAZQ01000356.1:6205-8363 GCA_005883115.1 Alphaproteobacteria bacterium
ACCATGGTGGAGAGCGGGTTCGATCAGTTCATCACAACCTCGGTCAACGTCATTGTCGCGCCACCTTGGACGCCGTTGACGATCAGGCGGCAGATCAACCAAGCCGCTGCCGCGGCGCTCGCCTCGACCGAGGTCCAGCAAGCGTTTGCGACATTGGGCGCCGAAGCGCGACCAGCCTCGCCCGAGGAGGTTGCGTCCTATTTGGCAGAGGCGCAGCAACGCTGGTCGCGTCTGATCGAGAGGGCTCGCATCTCGATCGATTGATCGTAAAGAAGTCATACCAACCGCGTAAATTCTGACTCGTCATTCCGGGGCGCGGGCGAAGCCCGCGAGCCCGGAATCCATAACCACTGCCGGTGGTCATGGATTCCGGCCCTCGCCGCTATCGCGGCTCGGCCGGAATGACAAACTGAATGGGCTGATATCAGCCCTCAAGCAGCATAGGCGGTGGGAACGAAAGGCTCTTTGTCCCATCCGGTGACTGGATCGTAGCCCCAGACCCAGTCGGAGTTACCGTGGACGCTGCGTGCGCCGGCAGCGATCGATTCTCTCTGCGCGGCGCTGTCGCGCATGTGCTTGAAGCGCGCATTGGAGAAGGAGAGCCGCTGCACGCCGTGCACGCGCGGGATGCGGATGCGGCGGAAGTTTGCAAAGGCCTCGGCCGGATCGCGGCAAGCCTCGAGCCAGCGCGCGAGGATGTAGGCATCTTCGAAAGCTTGGCAGGCGCCCTGGCCCGCATTGGGCAGCATGGCATGCGCTGCGTCGCCGATGAGCTCGATGCGGCCGCGGCCCCAATTCTGCGTGAGCGGTCGTGTGAAGAGCCCCCATTTCGAGCATTCGGTCACGAGGCTGAGCAGTTTTTCGAGGCGCGGCTCGGGGTTGGGGAAGCTCGCGCGCATCTCGTCGGGATCGCCGCGCGTCGACCATCCCTCCTCGACCCATTTGTCCGTGTCCTCTTGCGTGACGATGTTCACGAGCGCCTCGCCGCGGATGTAATAGGCGAGGAGATGGCATCCCGGCCCGACCCATTGAATGTGTCCGGTCGGCTCGAGCACGTCCTGCGGCACATCCGCGCCTTTGAGCAGCGCACGCCATACCATCTGACCGGTATAGCTCGGATTGTCGTTGCCATAGAGCGCCTGACGGACGACTGAGCGCACGCCATCGGCGCCGATCACGATCTCGGCCTCGACACGCGCCCCGTTGGCGAAAGCGAGAATGATACCGTCCGCTCGTTCTTCCAGTCCTATGAGGCGGTGCCCGAGATGAATGGCGCTATCATCGAGGCCGCTTGCGAGCGCGTCGAGGAGGTCAGCGCGGTGAAAGGTGTAATAGGGAGCGCCGTATCGCGCGGCGTTCTTTCGCCGATCGTTGAATTCGAGGAACTCGCCAGTTTGCATGTTGCGCGTGTAGATACCGGGCGATGCCGTCGCGACGGCGGCGATCTTGTCGCCAAGATCGATCGCTTGCAGCGCTTTGACCGCCTGCGGACTGACATTGACCGCAGCGCCGATCTCGCCCAAAGCCGGTGCAGCCTCGAAGACCTCCGCCTTTATGCCGAAGGTCCTCAGCGCATGCGCGACGGCGAGCCCGGCGAGCCCGCCGCCGACAATTGCGATCCTGCAGCTTGACGGCATTCATCCCTCCAGAGAGGCATCGGCGCCCGTGCAAGCACGACTGTTCGATCATAGCAGAAGGCTCCTCGTCGCGCGGGGACCGCATGGTGTGGCATCGCGTCGGTCATCGCCGCTGACTCCCGGGCGCGAATTCGATACCCTGCCGTTCGTGATCGGCCTGCGCAGCAGCGGGCGGTTACTCGCACGCACCAACGAGCTGATCGAATGGACTTCCTTCAGGTGAAATGGTGCCTGCTCGCTTTACTCGCGCTGTTCGCCGCGCCCGCGGACGCGCAGACATTCCCGAGCAAGGCAATCCGAATTATCGTGCCGTATGCGCCCGGCGGCAGCATCGATCTGACCGCGCGCTTGATCGCAAAGCACCTGCAGGACAGCGTCGGGCAGAACGTCATCGTGGAAAACAAACCGGGCGCAAATGCCGCCATAGGCATCGAGACCCTGGTGCGGAGCGATGCGGACGGCCATACGCTGGTGCTCCTTTCGGATAGCCCGGTCACGATGAATGTGCATCTGGCGCGGCT
>VAZQ01000357.1 GCA_005883115.1 Alphaproteobacteria bacterium
GCCAAAGGTCGAGACCATCGCCTCCGATCTCGCCGCGCCCGGCGAGGCCGCCAAGGCGATCGCGGATCGTCCCGAGACGATCTTTCATCTCGCCGGCGTCGTGTCCGGCGAAGCCGAAGTCGATTTCGACAAGGGCTATCAGGTCAATCTCGACGGCACCCGCGCGCTGCTCGAAGCGATCCGCGCAATCGGCGAGGGTTATCGTCCGCGCCTCGTTTACACCTCATCCATCGCGGTGTTCGGCGCGCCCTTTCCGCCGTCCATCCCCGACGACTTTCATCTCACGCCTCTCACCTCCTACGGCACACAGAAAGCGATCGGCGAAGCGCTGCTCGCCGACTACACGCGGCGCGGCTTTTGTGATGGCGTCGGCATCCGCCTGCCGAGCGTGGTGGTACGACCGGGTAAGCCGAACAAGGCGGCATCGGGCTTCTTCTCCGGGATTATCCGCGAACCGCTCGCCGGGCTTGAAGCCGTGCTGCCGGTTCCGGAGACGGTGGTGCACACCCATGCAAGCCCGCGCGCGGCGGTTGGTTTCCTCGTTCATGCGGCGGGCTTGGCGCGCGACGCGCTTGGTCCGCGCATCAATCTCTCCATGCCGGGCGTGTCCTGCACCGTCGCCGAGCAGATCGCGGCGCTGCGCCGCATCGCCGGCGAGCGCGTGACCGCGCGCATTCGCCGCGCCGAGGATCCGTTGGTCGCGCGCATCGTCGCGGGCTGGCCGCAGCGCATCGAGGCGCGCCGCGCGCGTGAGCTGGGCTTCAAGGCCGAGAGCTCGTTTGATGAAATCGTCCGCATCCATATCGACGAAGACCGCGGCGGCACGTTCGTCCATTGAGCGACTTCCGCCGACAAGCGGCGCTTCATCAGTAGCGCATGGCCGGCTTGCGCGCAGATGATGGACAGTAGCTGTCGTTCGGCCGACAATCCGACGTGGTTCTCGCGATTGGGGCGCATTCGGATCGCGTAAAACCGGCATAATCGACGGAGGAGCGCATGACGAGCAAAGGCAGCCTTTATCTCGCCGGGGCGGCAACTGTCATCGCGTTGGTGTTGGCTGGCATGGCGATCGAGCTTGGCGCCCAGCAGCTAGCGGCCGTTGCCATCGATAACGATGACATTGGCGGCGTGGTGACCGGCGCCAATGGGCCCGAGGCGGGCGTCTGGGTGGTCGCGGAAACGACGGACCTCCCCACGCGCTACGCCAAGATGGTCGTCACCGACGATCAGGGCCGCTACGTCGTGCCCGATCTTCCAAAGGCTAAATACAAGTTGTGGGTGCGCGGCTATGGTCTCGTCGATTCCCCCAAGGTGGACGGCGAGCCCGGTCAGCAGCTCAATCTGCGCGCGGTGGCGGCGCCGAACGAGGCGGCCGCGGCGCAGTATTACCCGGCGATCTATTGGTACGCGATGCTGAAGATTCCGCCGGCGAGCGAGTTCGGCAGGAAGGATGGCGAGATCCCGGAGAAGATCAAGCAGACCGATTGGCTCAACCTGATGAAGAACAACGGCTGCATCGGCTGCCATCAGATGGGCCAGCTCTCGACTCGCACGTTCCCGAAAGGGTTAGGCGAATTCTCGACGCACGCCGAGGCATGGACGCGCCGCACGCAAGCCGGCCAATCCGGGGGACAGATGGTGAATATTCTGGCGGGGCAACTTGCAGGCGCACCGATCAAGTATTTTGCCGAGTGGACGGAACGTGTCGAAAAAGGCGAGCTGCCAAAAAGCAAACCAGCCCGCCCGCAAGGGCTCGAGCGCAATGTCGTGGTCACGACCTGGGATTGGGACGACCCGAAGAAATACCTGCACGACCTGATCTCGTCGGATCGGCGCTATCCCACCGTCAACGCCTACGGCCCGCTGTTCGGATCGCCCGAATACTCGACCGACGTGATTCCGATCCTCGATCCACAAACGCACACCGTCACCAACTTCAAGGCACCGGTGCGCGACCCCGATACGCCGGAAGGGCTTGGACCGGGCCATGCCGCCTTGGAGAAGCCGCTCGGCCCCTCACCCTATTGGGGTGAGGAGAAGCTCTACGACACCAAGATCAACAATCATAATTCCATGTTCGACAAGAAGGGCCGCCTCTGGCTGGCGGCCGCGGTGCGCGGCCCCAAGAACCCGGATTTCTGCAAGCAGGGCTCCGAGCACCCGTCGGCAAAGCTCACTCCGCTCGAACAGACGCATCGCGGGCTCGCAATCCTCGATCCCAAGACGATGAAATACACCTTCGTCGACACCTGCTTCCAAACTCATCACCTGCAATTCGGCTACGACGCCAACGACACGCTGTGGACCTCGAGCGGCGGCGGCGGCGGGGTGGTCGGCTGGATCGACACCAAGCTATTCGATGAGACCGGCGACGCCGCGAAAGCGCAGGGGTGGACCGCGCTCATCCTCGACACGAATGGCAACAGCAAGCGCGACGAGTATGTCGGGCCCAACGATCCGGTCGATCCCAACAAGGACAAGCGCATCGGCCAAGTGTTCTACGCGGTGATGCCGAGCCCAGTCGACGGCTCGGTCTGGGGCACGCTGCGCGCGGGCGCAGGTTCCGGCGCGATCGTGCGGCTCGATCCCGGCTCGAACCGGCCGCAGACCGCGCTCGCCGAAATCTACAATGTACCGATGCCGGGTTTCGGTCCGCGCGGCGGTGATATCGACAGCCAGGGCGTAGTGTGGGTGTCGCTCGCGAGCGGGCACATGGGCAGCTTCGACCGGCGCAAGTGCAAGGGCCCGCTCAACGGACCGAAAGCAACCGGCGATCATTGCCCGGAGGGCTGGTCCTTTTACCAGTATCCGGGCCCCGGCTTCGAGGGCATCGGCGAGAATAGCGCGGAGTCCAGCTACTACAGCTGGGTCGATCAGCACGACACGTTCGGGCTCGGCAAGGACGTGCCGATCTCGACCGCCGACCTCATGGACGGGCTGGTCGCGCTCAAGGACGGCAAGATGATCTCGCTGCGGGTGCCCTACCCCCTCGGTTTCTACGCCAAGGGACTCGACGGCCGCATCGACGACTCCAATGCGGGCTGGAAGGGCCGCGGGCTGTGGACATCGAGCGGCGACCGCGCGCCTTGGCTCATCGAAGGCGGCAAGGGCATGAAGCCTATGGCCGTGCACTTCCAGCTGCGCCCGGATCCGTTGGCGAAGTGAATGCTGTCGCGCTGATGATACGAAAGGGCGGCGCCGGCACCGCCCTCCGCGATCTAGCCGGAGTTCTGATCCGCGGGACCGTTGGCGGCGAGAGCCTCGCCCACCGAGGTCCCCGACACTCCGAGCGAGATGCCGAGCAGACATATCGCGGCGGCGAGCACGGATATCACGACACTGCGTCGTGCAGTTGTTGGTACAAAAATCTTAGATGCAACGCTCTGCGCGCGTCCGCATCCAGGGACTCCGCTATTTCAGGGGCCGCGCAGTGGCGCGCGACCATGGTATCCATATCGAGAAGCTCGATGGCGGCCTCCGCGTCCGCGGCGGTGAAATGCTCGCTTTCGCCTGCCTGGTTCACAAACCGACGCGCAGCGCACAACCAGCGGAAGTAGTCATCCGAAGCCTCGATGAATGCATGGGCGTCTTGGCTAGTCAGGAATTCGCCGATAGTGCCGGAACGAGTGAACGTTCCGCGCGAATGTGGATGCGGCTCAAGATGAAAGAACGTTTCTTTGTCGTCGGCACGCACGTGTCGCGCCAACGGATAGAGGCGACACACCAGCGGACGATCTGGATGCACGGTGCAGCCCTCGTTGCCTAGAAGTACGCATGCTCCGCTTTCCGTCTGTCGCAGAACCAGCCCTGCGCGTTGATCGGTCCACGCGGCGCGAAATTCACCCGTAGTTAGGCCGCGATTGCGTGCGAGTCGCGCAACTTCGTATGGATTGAGCTGAATATTTTTGTGATGGCAACACTTCAGGCAACGGCGGCAGAGATAGCCGAAGACCTCGTCCCGCCCATGGGATGATCGCGTCTCGTTCGTGGCCATCAGCACGCGCTCCGCTGGCTCCAGGCCACGATAGGCCAACTCAAAAAACAAGTCGCCCGAATTTTCGTCCGCCGATTGGCTATTGTTGACCGATTCCTTTGTTGTTAATGTTCAGCGAAGCAAAGGGGGAGAATATGAAAAAATTATCCCATTGGCTGGCGAGCGCTGCGTCGGCTCTCGTGGCGTTCGCGTCGAGCGCCGGCAATGCGAGTGCAACGACAACGCCGGAACATTCCGCCAGCTCTCGTTCCGAAGCTGCGAGCGGCATCGACTCGATCACGGTATCGGAAAGCGCCAAACGTCAGCTCAGTAGGATGGCGAAGGGCACGGTGCTTGCCGCAACAGCTGCCAAGGGTTTCAAGGATGGCTTTCACGAAAGTTTTCAGGAAGGCGCGCGAAGGGCACCTGGAGCGAAGGCCCCACTGGGGACAACACCCTCGCGTCGCAAGTGAGCCCCAGCCACGCACGCGAATCGGCACGTGCGACCAGCCTAGACGGCGACATAAGCCGTCCGGTCTGTCACGATAGCTCGGCAAAATGAGGTGGAGCGATTCCGGACCATCGCGGCACCATAGCGAAGCCGTCGCCAACACAGCCGCGGCAATCCTCCCCACGCTCGATCAGCCCCTCTCCGCAGTTTGTGGTGAAGGTCACCAAATACTGTAACCTGCGCTGCGACTATTGCTATGAATTTCCCCACCTCGGGGACAAGTCTCGCATGCGGCTGGAACAACTCCGGCTGTTATTCGAGAACATCAAGCGCAGCATCGCTGAGCTCGCGGTTGAAGACATAAATTTCATTTGGCATGGGGGTGAGCCGCTCCTTGTCCCTCTCGAATTTTATGAGCAGCTCGCGCTCATCGAAAAGGACGTGTTCGGAAGTCAATTCAGCTGCAAGAACACCATTCAGACCAACCTCACCGTACTGACGGCCCGGCACATCAAATTTCTGCGAGAAGGGTTTTTCGACGACATCGGCGTGTCGTTCGACGTCTACGGGGAGCAAAGGATCGATACGAGAGGCAAGTCTCGCACCGATGCTGTTCGGGCGAATATGCAGACGCTGCTCGACAATCAAATCGAGTTTGCCGCCATCGCAGTGCTGACCAAAGTGACTTTGTCCTATGTCAGGCACATCTATCGTTTCTTTGACGAGTTGAACCTACACCACCGCATATTGGCATTTTACAAGTCGGCAGACCGCGCCCAGGCGCAGCGTCATGGATTGGACTTCGACGAGCTCGTCGGCGCTTATAAAGAAATATTCCACGAATGGTTGGCATCGGAGCGAGCTACGTGCGTGGATCCGATCGATGATTACCTGCACTACGCGGTCCGGTACGTGACCGGACAAAATAATGATCGATATGATCGCTCCAAGAGCGATCGCGTCTTTATCATCGACGTGAATGGGGACGTGTTTAACAACATCGAATCCTACGAGCGGGAATTCTGTTACGGCAACCTGTTCCGCTCCTCGCTTTCGGAGCTCATGGCGTCCGATGCCCGTGGCCGTTCAATTGCCTTATCCGAAAATCGGATGCAGCACTT
>VAZQ01000358.1 GCA_005883115.1 Alphaproteobacteria bacterium
CTGATGAAGCGGTCCAAAAAGAGATTATAAGCGATCGCCACCGGAACGCTGGAAATGAGCGCCGCGCCCATCAATTCGCCCCAATAAAAAATATCTCCGCGGATCAAATCTGTCGCGACTCCCAAAGTAACGGGCTTCTCGCTGGAAGAGGAGATGAAGGTCAGCGCGTACACGAACTCCTGCACCGTTAGCGTGAACGCAAAGATCACTACGGTCAGAATGGCAGGCACCGAAAGAGGAAGGACCGTTTTCACGAATGCTCCCACGACAGTGCAGCCGTCGACGATTGCGGCCTCCTCGATCTCCCGCGGCACCGACTTGAAGAAGCCCATCAGCAGCCAGGTGCAGAACGGGATGGTGAAAGTGGGGTAGACGACGACAAGAGCCCACAGGCTGTCCTGCAATCCGAGCAACGTAACCACTCGCGCGAGAGGCAGGAACAGAAGCGTCGGCGGCACCAGATAGGTCAGGAAGATGCCGATGCTCAGATTTTCGCCGCTACGGCCCGGCATGCGCGCTAGCCCATAGCCGGCTGGCAGGGCCACGAGAAGAGTGATAGCCACGACACAAAGCCCGATAAGGGCGCTATTGGACAGCCACTGCACGAATAGCGTGTCTTCAAACAAATACTTGAGATGCTCGAGCGTAGGCGGCGCGTTGAACCAATAAGGGATGGACTTGAGATTGTAGAGGTCGCCGTCCGTCTTGAAGGTGGTGATCAGCATCCAATAGAAGGGAAACGCGGCGAATACAACCAAAGTAATCACCGCGGCATAGAACGAACTCTGCCCAACTACTTTTCCGGCAAGCCGCCGCATGTCAAATCTCCCGCCGCCGCAGCGACCGCAACAGCAGGATCACCGCGACCAAGAGGAAGGGGAACAGGAACAGACAAATGGCCGCTCCGTGAGCGACATCGCCCGAGAGGATGCCCACCTGAAACGCTAGCGTGCCGAGCACCTGCGTGCTGTTGATCGGTCCGCCCTTCGTCAGCAAATAGACGACGCTGAGATCCGTGAAGGTGAACACGGTGCCAAAGATCACAGCGATCATGATGATCGGGGCGATGATTGGCAAGATGATCTGATAGTTGCGCCGCCAGAAGCCCGCACCGTCGATCGTGGCGGCATCGAGGACATCCTGCGGCACCGACGTGAATCCGGCAAGGAAGATCACGACGCCGAAAGGAAACAACCGCCAGGCATGCACGACCGCCACGGCAATCATCGCCAAATCCTCTTGCCCCAGCCATTGTGGCCGGTTTGCCGCATCGATCAATCCTGCCGCGACCAGCGTCCAGTTGATGACGCTGTAGAGCGAGTCGAACATCCACACCCAGGCCAGCGTCGCCAGTGACACCGGTACTGCCCAGGGCAGAACGATAAGCGCGCGGGCAAGCCGGCGCCCCGGGAACTCCTGCATGAGGAGCATGGCGCCGATCTTGCCCAGCAGCAGGCCGATGATTTGGGAACTGATCGTGAAGATGAGGGTGTTGGCCAGCGTACGCCGGAAGATCTCGCTGTCGATGACCTCGCGGAAGTTCTTCAACCCGACAAATGTGTAGCTCGGATTGAAGATGCTGTAGGCGCTGACGCTGTAATATAGGGCAAGTAGGAATGGCAGCCCGACAAGCACGACGACATAAAGGATCGCGGGGAGGATGAACAGCGGCCCAAGCACCTCGAGCCGATCGAACGTAAACCGCGATCGCGCCAGCCGACGGGGCGCGGCTGCCTCGGCGATCACGCTCATCGAGCTTGCTCCTTGGCGCTGACGGTACGCTGACCGTCCCGGTCGAAATAGCGCAGCTCAGCTTCCCGAACCGCAAATTTGTGCCATTCACCGGCGCGGATGCCAGACAGCGGAACGTGGGCCGGCAGCTTCGCCGTGACTTCGCGCTTCGCCTGGAAGCCATCCAACGCGCCGTACAAGATGCGCTCCGATCCGAGATATTCCATGCGATCGATGCGGAAGGGCAGCTCGGAGAGAGTGGCTCCGTCGAGCATCTCCCGCGGCAGGAAATGCTCCGGCCGAAAGCCCAAGAGTCCACCGTTATGCTCGACCAGGTTCATGGGCGGGGTCCCGAGGAAACTCGCGACAAAATCGTCGGCGGGGTGGTCGTAAATCTCGCTTGGAGTTCCGACTTGTCGGAGCTTGCCATGGTCGATAACCGCGATGCGATCGCCCATGCCCATGGCCTCGACCTGGTCGTGTGTGACGTAAATGGTGGTCGTTCCAACCTTCTGCTGGAGCTGCTTCAGCTCACTGCGCGCGCTTGCCCGTAGCTTCGCGTCCAGATTGGACAGCGGTTCATCTAGCAGGAACACGGTTGGATTGCGTACGAGCGCGCGGGCCAGCGCCACACGCTGGCGCTCGCCTCCCGAAAGCTGGCGGGGACGCCGGTGAAGCAGGCGGTCGATGCCGAGCAGACCGGCCGCCCAATCGACCTTGCGCTTGATCTCGGGCCGTGGCGTACCCTGCGTCCTCAGCGGAAATGCAATGTTGTTGGCGACAGTCAGGTGCGGATAGAGGCCATAGCTCTGAAACACCATTGCGACGCCACGCATGCGCGGTGTGATGTCATTGACGATTTCGTCGTTGATCAGGACGTCGCCGGACGTTTGCCGCTCGAGACCGGCGATGATCCTCAGGAAGGTGGTCTTGCCGCAACCCGATGGACCGAGCAGCACCAGAAACTCGCCGTCGCGGACCGATAGACTGACACCATCGACGGCAGCGACGTCACCGAAATCCTTCCTGATATCTTTGGTAGTAACCGCGGCCATCTGGACTTCCTCGATGCCTTGAGCAAGGAACGTCTAAAGCTGCCCTCCACGGCCGGCACGCTGCAGTTGCCTTGCCGGATCGGCATCAACTTTCGCCGGTATAACGGAAGCGCTGACGTTTCGCGAGGCGAGCAACTCTCTCCGCCCGCCCCGCGGTTCGCATCGGCTTATGCTGCCGACCACTTCCTGTAGATCAGCTCGATCTCTTTCTGCGCCCAGGCGACCGCTTCCTCTGGCGTCGCTTTGTCGGTCGCGGCCTTGGCCATCATGTCGACGAGGATGAAATTGTCCGCGACCTCGTCCGAGGCCGGTCCGGCCGGTCCCGGATAGCCCGGATAGCCATAAGTGGCGTGCCACTCATTGGCGGTCTGCAGCACCTGCAGCTTGTCGGCTGGGTGCGAGGTTGGGTCGTTCGACAAGATCGGCATGGGCTTGGGCACGATGTTCTCGAACAGCGGATGGTTGTAGCCCGTGCTCGCCTCGAAGGATGCTACCCAATTGTCTGTCCAGTAGCGCAGGAACTCGATTGCCATGTCCTTGTTGCGCGCGAAACGCCAGACGACGTAGGAGTTGGGCGCTCCACACGCCAACCTGCGCACAGGGCCGGCCGGCGTCTTCCAGATGTAGATCTTGTCGGCCAATTCGGGGCTGGACTTCTGTATCGACCGGTATGCGGAGATCGGGTTGTGAATCCATGATCCTCGACCGGACGCCAGATACCGGTTGTTGCCGGCATCGTCCCAGGAAAGGACTTCCGGTTCCATGGCGTCTTTATAGATAGCGCGAACGAGCTTCACGACCTCGAGCGTCTCTTTGGAGCTGAGGGTGACGCGCTTGCCCGTCTCGTCGCATTCAGACGCACCATAGCTCCACAGCATGCTGCGGTACGAGAGGTTCGGGTCGACCGAGTGCCCAAGCCCGATGCCAATCGGGGTGCCCTTCGCCTTCAGCTTGGCCCCGCCGACGCGGATATCTTCCCAGGTATCTGGTTGCATCCCGATCTCGTCCCACAGGTCCTTCCGGTAAAGGCCGGGGAACCGGATATAGTAGGCCGGAAGGGCGCTCCAGGCGTTCGTACCCTCGTTGTACGCGATCGCGCGACCGATCGGCTGGACCTTGCCGTGCTTCTTCTCCACCTCGTTGACGAGACTGCTGAGATCGACGACATGTTTTTCGTACAGGTGCGGGCCTCCCGATCCATTGAAGGCAAAAATGTCGTGTCCGGCTCCCGCAGAAATCTCAGCCGCGGCGCGCGCCGGTATCTCCAGATGCGGGATG
>VAZQ01000325.1 GCA_005883115.1 Alphaproteobacteria bacterium
TCAACCCTCTCCTCAAGCTCGTGTTCGACCTCGGGCCGTTGCTGCTGTTCTTCCTCGCCAATTCGCGCCCCGCGCTATTCTTGCCGCTTGTCGCCCCCATATTGCCGGGGGACATCGTGTTGGACGAGCCCGCCGGCATCTTTGTCGCGACGGCAGTCTTCATGGTGGCCGTAGTGGTCGCGCTCGCGGCGTCGTACGCGCTGACCCGACGCTTACCCATCATGCCGCTTGTCACCGCGATTATCGTGCTGGTGTTCGGCTCGCTCACGCTCCTCTTGCACGACGAGCACTTCATCAAGCTCAAGCCCACCATCATCTACGTCTCGTTCGGCGCCGTGCTGCTCAGTGGCCTCGCCGCCGGCAAGCCGCTCCTCGGGATGGTCTTCGACTCCGTCTTCCATCTCACCGAAGAAGGCTGGCGCAAGCTGACTCTGCGGTGGGCGCTATTCTTTTTCGCGCTTGCCATTCTCAATGAAATCGTCTGGCGCTCGCAGTCAACCGATGTTTGGGTCGCCTTCAAGGTGTTTGGCGTCGTGCCCCTGACGTTCGTATTCGCCGCATTTCAATATCCGCTATTGACGAGATACGCCGCACCCGAGAAGGCGCAAGAGCGATAATCACGGATTGGCGAGCGCTCTCTCGATAGCGGGCTTCAACGCCGTTTGCAGATTATCGGGCGTAACCGGCCCGATCAGCTTGTATGCGATACGAACGTCGCGACTGATGACGAAAGTCTCGGGCACCCCGTACACGCCCCATTCGATGGCCGCGCGGCCGGTGGCATCGATCCCGTTGGCGGCAAACGGATTGCCGTACCTGCCGAGGAAGCGGCGCGCGTTTTCGGGTTGGTCCTTGTAATTCATCCCCACCACGCGCAGGCGTCGATCCGCTGCGAGCATCATGAGCAACGCGGCCTCATCACGACACGGAACGCACCATGAGGCCCAAACATTGAGCACCGTTACTTGGCCCGCGAACTCCGCAGTGTCGAGACCAGGCACCAGCTTGCCGTCGCGCTCGAGGCCAGGAAGGGGCGGCAGATCGGTGCGTGGGGCAGCATGGCCGATCAGGGCCGAGGGGATGCGCGAGGGGTCGCCGACGCCGAGCCGCAATACGAATAGTGCACCGAGCCCGAGGAATGCGAGCAACGGAATGAGCACGAGCATCCGCCCTAGCCGGGCATGCACATCCTTCTCCACCACTCCCCTTTTCATCAATTCACCACTTCTGCCCATCGGTGCGTCCCGAGCGCCGGGTGATTCCCCGCGCTTCAAATTCTTCCAGCATGCGTGCCAAGTGCCGCTGGTCGAGCACGATCCATGCCACCAATCCAGCGATGATTGCGATCGCAGCGGCATAGGCGGTCACGATGAACGCGGCATGCGGACCAAGGTGCATCATCAGGATTCCGACGAGGCGGCCGCCTGCAGCATCATCATGCTGCGCACGCGCCGCCGCATGATCTCGTTGCGCATGGCGGCCAGGTGCAGGGTCAGGAATAAGAGCGTGAATGCGATGGCCATGACGATGAGCGGCACGAGAATCGCAGGATGGATCGTCGATCCGCCGAGGCGCAGCACGGAGGCCGGCTGGTGCAACGTGTTCCACCAATCCACCGAGAATTTGATAATGGGAACGTTGATCGCGCCAACGAGCGTCAGTACCGCTGCCGCCCGCGCAGCCTGCGTTGGGTCCTCAATCGTGCGCCATAGCGCAAGCACGCCGAGATACATCAGGAACAAGACCAGCACCGAGGTCAGCCGCGCGTCCCACACCCAGTACGTACCCCACATGGGCCGGCCCCACAGCGACCCGGTGACGAGGCACATCAGCGTAAACGCCGACCCGATCGGCGCCGCAGCCTTGGCCGCCACGTCCGCGAGGGGGTGACGCCAGACCAGCGTGCCCAGCGCTGCCGTGCTCATTAACAACCAGCCAAAAATACTGAGCCACGCGGCGGGTACATGGATGAACATGATCTTGACGGTCGCGCCCTGCTGGTAGTCGTCGGGTGCGAAGGAGATCTGGATGATGCCGACAACGAATGCGAGCACTGTCGCAGCGGCAAGCCATGGCAGGGCGCGACCGCTGAGAGCCAGGAAGCGGGATGGGTTGGCAAGCTCGATCACGCTCATCGCGTCTCTCTGTGCCCGTACTTAGTTGGGGGCTGCGCCGGCTGCAATGTGAGGTTCGCTCTGTCGTCTGCCATCACGCGCAACGCCGCGCTCATTCCAGCCCTTGCCGCAGCGCGATAGCAGCGGCAAGGGGCCCGATCACGACACTCATCAGCGTCAGCGCGCACAGAACAGTGAACGGGGTGCCGAACGGGACCGGCCCTACGATCGCCGCGTTCGAGGCTGCGACGCCGAAGATCAGTACGGGAACCGTCAATGGCAGGACCAGGATCGCAAGCAGGAGTCCACCGCGTCGCAAAGCGACGGTGAGAGCCGCCCCGATAAGGCCGATGAAAGTCAGCGCGGGCGTGCCTGCCAGCAAGGTAACAGCAACTGCCCCCGTTGCCTTCGGATCGAGATTGAGCAGAAGACCGAGCAGTGGCGCGGCAACGACCAGCGGCAGGCCCGTGGTGAGCCAGTGTGCCAACGCCTTGGTCGCAATCGCGAGCTCGAGCGGCACCCGCGCCGTGAAGATCAGGTCGAGTGTGCCATCCTCGTGATCCATTGCGAGGAGCCGGTCGAGAGCGAGCAGGCTGGCGAGCAGTGCCCCGAGCCACAGCATGCCCGGCCCCAGGCGGCCGAGCAGGGGAAGGTCGGGACCAACGGCGAAGGGCACCACCGTGACCAGCAGGGTGAAGAACAGAATGCCGATCAATGCGCCACCTCCCACGCGCACGGCGAGCCGTAGGTCGCGCGTGAGAAGCGCGGCGAGCGCGGTCATGGCGACGTCCCTTGATCCGCCTGGTGGCCCAGGCGCAATTGCTTGGCCCCGTTCAACGCGATCGGACCGTGACTGGCCACGACAACGAGTCCGCGGCCGCCGACATGGCCCCGGATGAGATCGGCCAGCATTGCTTGCGCCGCCACATCGAGCACAGAAGTCGGCTCATCGAGCAGCCAGATCGGCCGCTCGACCGCGATCAGACGGGCAATCGCGAGACGGCGCCGTTGTCCAGCCGAAAGATAGACCGCCGGCAAGTGAGCGAGGCCATCGAGGCCAACGGCGGCAAGGGCGTGACCGCTCTTCGCCGCGTCTCCACCGAGAAGAGCTGTCCAGAAGCCGAGATTCTCCCGCAGCGATAGGGACGGCTTCAGGGCGTCTTGGTGGCCGAGATAGTGAGCTTGCTCGGCGATGGTTAGCTCCAGATCGCCGCCCTCGAGTTTTAGCCGGCCCTGCTGTGGCCGCAGTAAACCCGCCACCAGGCGCAGCAGGGACGATTTGCCAGAGCCGTTAGGTCCGGTCACCAGCAGTGCTTCGCCCGCGCAAACCGTGAAGCCAACGCCCCTGAAGACCTGCCGGCCGCCTCTGACGCAGGTGAGATCCGACCCCACCAGCTCCATCATGGGGCAGCCCCCCGCTTGCCTTCACGACCCCGTAGCCCTGCCCCGGCTCCGCTGACTCGGTCCGGCGCGTCCTTTGCTGGCACGGCAATCAGAAAAAACCGTGATTCCATGTGCATGTCGTTGGCGAGCGTCGATTTTCTGGAACGGCGCAAAAAAAGACCCTATAAGCCATCGTCCCGCGCCCCCTATCAACCCGCGCTGGACTCGCGACCGGTGACGGGAGGCGCTTTCGGTAGTTCGCTACCGTCGAGCCGCTTCTCTCCCGGTTGGATGGGACCCGACCACAATGACGTCACTCGACAGTTTTCGCTGCTGCAAACCCCTCAAGGTGGGCAGCAAGACCTACGCCTATTACAGCCTGCCGAGCGCTGAGAAGAATGGCCTCAAGAGCATCTCGCGGTTGCCGTTCTCAATGAAGGTGCTGTTGGAGAATCTGCTGCGCAACGAGGATGGCCGCTCGATTACGAAGGAAGATATTCAGGCGGTCGCGCAATGGCTCAAAACCAAGACGTCAGAACGCGAGATCGCCTTTCGACCCGCGCGCGTGTTGATGCAGGACTTCACGGGCGTCCCGGCGGTCGTCGACCTCGCTGCCATGCGTGATGCCATGAAGATGCTCGGCGGCGATCCGCAAAAAATCAATCCGCTCGTTCCGGTCGATCTCGTTTGCGATCACTCTGTATCGGTAACGATCTTCGGCACCAGCAATGCAGTCAAGAAAAATGTCGAAGAGGAATACCGGCAGAACCGGGAGCGCTATGAATTCCTGAAATGGTCGCAGAAGTCGTTCGACAACTTTCGCGTCGTGCCGCCGGGCACCGGCATTTGCCACCAAGTCAATCTCGAATATTTGTCGCAGACGGTATGGAGCAAGAAAGACAAGGTCAAAATCGACGGGAAGTCGATGGTGATGGATGTCGCCTATCCCGATACGCTGGTTGGCACCGATTCCCACACCACGATGGTCAATGGTCTCGCCGTGCTCGGCTGGGGCGTGGGCGGCATCGAGGCCGAGGCTGCCATGCTTGGCCAAGCCTATTCCATGCTGTTGCCGGAAGTCATCGGCGTGAGGCTCACCGGCAAGCTCAAGGAGGGCGTCACTGCGACCGATCTCGTGCTTACCGTCACGCAGATGTTGCGCAAGCGCGGCGTTGTCGGCAAATTTGTAGAATTTTTCGGGCCAGGACTTGCCAACCTTTCGATCGCTGATCGTGCCACCATCGGCAACATGTCGCCGGAATATGGCGCCACCTGCGGCTTCTTTCCAGTCGATGACGATACGCTGAGATATCTCGCTGATACCGCCCGCCCGCCCGCGCACCTCGCGTTAGTGGCTGCCTACACCAAGGCACAGGGCATGTACCGCACCAAATCCACGCCGGATCCCATCTTCACCGACGTGCTCAAGCTGGAATTATCGCAAGTCGAGCCTTCCCTGGCCGGACCGAAGCGCCCGCAGGACCGTGTCGCGCTCAAGGACGTCAAGGCTGGGTTCGCGCTGGCCATGGACAAAGAGTTCAACAAAGGCGGCGACGGAGGCAAAAACGTCTTCGATGTTCATCCCTCTCTCGCTACATCCCTCGACAAGAGCTTCGCAAAGGCAGGTCCGGCGAAGCGGGTTCCAGTTGCGGGCCGTCAGCACGATCTCGGTCACGGCGACGTGGTCATTGCCGCGATTACATCGTGTACCAATACGTCGAATCCGAACGTGATGGTCGGAGCCGGCCTGCTGGCGCGCAAAGCGGTGACCAAAGGATTGACCGTCAAACCATGGGTGAAGACTTCGCTAGCGCCAGGCTCGCAAGTCGTCGCCGATTATCTCGATAAATCAGGGCTGCAGAAGGACCTCGACAAGCTCGGCTACAATCTCGTCGGCTTCGGTTGCACCACCTGCATCGGCAATTCCGGTCCGCTCGCGCCCGAGATTTCCAAGACGATCAACGAGAAGGACCTAGTCGCCGCTGCCGTGCTCTCCGGCAATCGCAACTTTGAGGGCCGGGTCAATGCCGATGTCCGAGCGAACTATCTAGCCTCGCCCCCGCTCGTCGTCGCTTATGCGCTGGCGGGCTCCATGTATTCCGACCTCGTGAAGCAGCCGCTCGGCCTCGACAAGAAGGGCAAGAAGGTTTTCCTCAAGGATATCTGGCCCTCGAGCCGCGAGATCAACGGCGTCATACGAAAGACGTTGAGCAAGCAGATGTTCGCCAAGAAATACGCCGACGTTTTCAAAGGAGACTCGAACTGGCGCGCCATAAGCGTGAAAGGAGGGCTGACTTACAGCTGGGATAAAAGGTCGACGTACGTGCAGAACCCGCCCTACTTCGTCGGCATGGGGCGGCAACCGGCGCCGCTGACCGATATCGTCGATGCGCGCGTGTTGTGCCTGCTGCTCGATTCCATCACCACCGACCACATCTCGCCGGCTGGCTCAATCAAGATTGATTCCCCGGCGGGCAAGTACCTTATCGAGCACAAGGTCAAGCCGGCTGATTTCAACCAGTACGGCACCCGCCGCGGCAATCACGAGGTGATGATGCGCGGCACTTTCGCCAATATTCGTCTCAAAAACCAGATGGTGCCGGGAGTAGAAGGCGGGATGACCGTCCACTACCCGTCACGCCAGCGCATGTCGATCTACGATGCTGCCATGCGCTACAAGAGCGATAAGGTTCCGCTCGTCGTTTTCGCCGGGAAAGAATACGGCAGCGGATCTTCACGCGACTGGGCTGCCAAGGGACCCAGTTTGCTCGGCGTGCGCGCGGTCATTACTCAATCCTTCGAACGCATCCATCGATCCAACCTGATCGGGATGGGCGTGCTTCCGCTCTGCTTTGAAGAAGGCACATCATGGCAGACGCTCGGTCTGAGGGGCAATGAGCAGGTCACAATTCGGGGACTGCATGGCGAGATCAAGCCGCGCCAACGCATGATCGCCGAGATCGTCGCCGCTGATGGCGGGCTCAAACGTGTGCCGCTTATTTGCCGGATCGATACGCTGGATGAACTCGATTATTTCAAGCACGGCGGCATATTGCACTATGTGCTTCGGCATCTGGCGGTGGCCTAGATGCTGCCGGCTCACCTCGAATTGAGTGGCGGGTGATCGCGCGCGTGCTTATGACACAGCGGCAGAGGGGCAAAACGGAACCTCGTCTGGGGCGGCGGGGGAGGATTGCGATGCTACGTTGTTCCCTCGCCTACGCGGCGATCGTCATTTGTTCTTTAGCGCCGCCGCATTCCGCCGCTCACGCTCAGTCGCGTGCCGTGATTGAGTTGTTTACGAGTCAAGGCTGCTCGTCCTGCCCACCGGCCGACCAACTGCTCGGCCAGCTGACGGCCGATCCCTCTCTCGTTCCCGTCAGCGTGCCGGTCGATTACTGGGATTATCTCGGCTGGAAGGACACGCTCGCCGATCCGCGCCACACCGCCCGACAGAAAGCCTACGCACATGCGCGCGGCGACGGCCAAGTCTACACGCCTCAAGTCGTGGTGAACGGAATCCTGCACGCGGTCGGTAGCGATAAGGCTGCGATCGAGGCTGCTATCGCGAACAGCCGCAAGAACGGCGCGATGTCATTGCTGCCGACGCTGACGCTCTCGGATACCCGGCTCAACGTTATGGTGCCAGAGGTTGCGGATGCTCGCACGAGCGCCGAAGTCTGGCTGGTTGGACTGGCCAGGGCCGCCACCATCGCCATTGGGCGCGGCGAGAACAAAGGCCGCACGATCACCTACCACAATGTCGTACGCCGCTGGATGAAGCTCGGCGATTGGACTGGCAACGCCCATTCGTGGACCATCCCGGTGCAGACGCTCAAGGGCGCGAACATCGATGAAGCGGCAGTCCTAGTGCAAAGCGGCACGACCGAAAAGCCGAAGGCGATCCTCGGGGCGGCGCTGGCGGCGATCCAGTGAACGCAAGTCGATAGCCCACGAGCGCAGCTTCGGCTCGCTCCATGGAATCTTCCGCTTGCGGCGTGACTGACCGAGCGGGGCCGGTCCACCTTGGACTCCGAGGTGCTGGGCGGTGGCAAATCCGGGCTCAACGGAAAGATCGGGCGTAAGGCAACAATCTTCTGCTTGGCATTTCGGCTTGGCGCGTGCCTGACTGGATTGGGCAATATTATGATTTCATTAACCAATTCGTGAGGATCGCGGGTGACTATGTCGCAGTCACGCGACACCGTGCTGCGACAGTCATTGCACTTGCCGATGCTTGCATCCGGCGCAATCATTGCGGCATTGATCCGTCGAAGGGAGGCGCCGAATGAGCCGCGGCGATACTGAGCCGAGCGAGTTGCATGGGGGCGAGGCTTCCGCTGCTGTGTCCCTCGCTCCCGTAAGCCGAGTGACTTTCGACCGGCGCGAGCTCAATCGTATTTTCGGCCTCTATGGTCGCAAGGTCGCCGCCGGCGAATGGCGTGACTATGCCATTGATTTTCTGAGGGACCGCGCGGTGTTTTCCGTGTTCCGCCGTGCCGCCGAGATTCCGGTCTACCGCATTGAGAAAAGCCCAAAGCTCGCGCGCCGGCAGGGCGCCTATAGCGTGATCTCGGCCACCGGCTTGATCGTACGCCGCGGCCATGAGCTCGACCCGGTGCTGCGCGCAATCGATCAGTCGCTCAGCGTCGTGACCAGCTGACCGCGGCGCAATCACGGGATCGCCGTCGCGCCGATCCCAAGCGGTCGCTGCATCAAGACGCTGTCGAGCCAGCGGCCGAACTTGAAGCCCACATTGTCGAACGTGCCGACCATGCGGAAGCCGGCGGCGCGGTGCAGTTCGATCGAGCCGACGTTGGCCGAATCCCCGATCACCGCGATCATTTGCCGGAATCCGCCGGCTTCGGCTTCGGCGATCAGCCGTTCGAGCAGCGCGCGGCCGATCCCCCGGCGCTGCATTGCCGGGGCGATATAGATCGAATCCTCCACACTCCACCGATAGGCCGGCCGTGCCCGATAGGGGGCGGCATAGGCGTAGCCGACGATCTCGCGATCAAGCTCCGCCACCAGATAAGGATAGGCGCCGACCCGAAGCGCCTCGTAGCGTTGCGCCATTTCGCGCTCGCTGGGCGGCTCGATCTCGAACGATGCAGTGCCGTGCCGCACGGCGTGCTCGTAGATGAGGGTAATTGCTGCGAGATCGGGCGGCTCGGCGGGGCGGATCGGGATGGGGATCATGAATCAGACGACGAACGACGGATGCCCGGAATGATAGCGCACCTGCTCGCGTGCTGGTCGGCTCTCACTCCAAACGCGACGGCGCCCCGGCTTATCGCCGGGGCGCCGCTTAACTCAGTCGTTTATTGCGGTCGCTCAGCGACGATCGCCGTGGAAGCGCAACATGAACAAGAACAGGTTGATGAAGTCGAGATAGAGCGAGAGCGCGCCCATCACCGCCTTGCGGCCGACGATAGTGCCGTCCTCCATCGGATCGTACATCTCCTTGATCCGCTGGGTATCCCAGGCGGTCAGGCCGGCGAAGATCAGCACCCCAATCGCGGAGATGACGAAGTCGAGGCCGCTGCTCTTGAGGAACAGGTTGACCAGCATGGCGATAATCAGCCCTATCAGCCCCATGAGCAGGAAGGAGCCCACCGGCGAGAGATCACGCTGAGTCGTGTAGCCGTAAAGGCTCAACGCGCCGAAAGCCGCCGCCGAGATGAAGAACACGCGCGTGATCGAGGTGAGGGTGTAGGCCAGGAACACCGACGACAACATTAATCCGAGCAGCGCCGCATAAACCATGAACAGCGCGAATGCGGTCGAGGGCTCCAGCCGGTCGATGCGCCAGCTGATGAGAAAGACCAAGCCCAGCGTTCCCAAAAATAGAACCAGTACCGCTGGTCCGCTGAAGATCATCTGGCCGAATGACGTCAATCCGACGATGGTGCCAGTTGCGTTGGTCACGACCGCCGCCTGGAATGTGAGCCAGGAGGCGATGCCGGTGAGCGCGACGGCGATAGCCATGTAGTTGTAGACGCGGATCATGTAGGCGCGCAGGCCTTGATCGATCGCAACCGCCCGGTCCGCACCGACGCCGCGTCTAGCAGCCGCGTAGTTCCGGTCGAAATCCGACATGGAAGGTACCTCTCTCTAGTTCCGACCCGAGGCCGGATGGTGGGGCGCCCTACCGACACAGCGGCTGGCGCCCGATGCGCGGAATCTAGTGCGGGATTGGTTCCGACGCCAGATGCCGCAACAGCGATTTGTTGACGCTGACCTTCAAAAGGCCGACCAAATTACATTATGGCAATACGCCGCGCACCGCAAAGGAGCCGCCCGGACGCGGCAAGTTGTCGCCCGATGGGCCAAGAGGCCCTTTGGGCGAAAGCCGGGCAGGACGCGCGGCTTAGGCTGTTGGGAGCCCTTTGAAGCGTTGGCTAGAGATTTCGTAGCACACCGGCCGGCTTTTGGCGGAGAGCGGTGAACGTGCCGATCAGACCCAGTGCGACCATTGCGACAACCGCGCCGCTGGCCGCGGCAATCAGTGGGCCGGGCAACCAAATGAATGAAAGCTTCATCAGCCTGACAATGACAAGCGCGGCGGCGGCCGAGCCCGCCGCCACACCGAACACGGCGGTTCCCACGCCGAGAACGAGGTATTCGAGCGCGTAGGCAGACAGAAGGCGCAGCCGCGTTGCGCCGATGGTCTTGAGGATGACCGCGTCACGCACGCGCTGGTGGTGGCCTGCCGCGAGCGCACCACCCAGCACCAGCACGGCCGCCAATAGAGTGAGCGCACTCGCGCCCCTGATGCCCAGCGCCAGATTCGAAACGATGTGGCCGACCGCATCGACCGCCTCGCGCACACGTATGGTGACGACTGCCGGGAAGTCCTCCGCCAGCCCGTTAAGGAGAGCCGACTCCTCGTCGTTCGTGCTGCCACCGGGATAGACCAGGGTGGCGATATGCCCGTGAGGCGCATCCCGGAAGGTAGCGGGCGAGAATACCATGACGAAATTGATGCCGAGACTCTGCCAATCGACGGCGCGCAGGTTGGCGATCGTCGCGGTGAGATTGCGGCCGAGGACGTTGACTGTGATGTTGTCGCCAATTTTGAGGCCAAGTCCTTCGGCGATGCGGTTCTCTAATGAGACCAACGGCGGGCCCTGGTAGTTCGGCTGCCACCATTGCCCTTGAATGAGGCGCGAGCCCGGTGGGAGCTCGTTTCCATAGGTGATGCCGCGGTCGCCCCGCAGTACCCAGCCGGCATCGGCAGAGACCTTCAGGTTTTCAACACCTACACCGTTCACCGCCACGATGCGACCACGCAGCATCGGCACCCGCTCAAGCACGGCTCGCGGCGCACGCGTGCGGATGAAGGCATCGAATGTCTCGCCGGCGGCGGGAGGAATATCCACGAAATAGAACGATGGGGCCCTGTCCGGCAACGCCGCCAGGAATTGTCGTCGCAAATTGCCCTCGATCGCAATGACCGTGACGACGACGGCAAGGCACAAGCCGAAGGAAATGACGACGCTCGCCGTGAGCGCGCCTGGGCGGTGGATGTTGGCGATGGCGAGGCGAAGGACCGGGGAGCGCGGCCGTGGCAGGTGACGTGCTATCAGCGTGATCAGCGCCGCCACCGAGCGAAGCAGCACGAAAGCGCCCGCTGCCGCAACCACGAAGACCACGCTAATGCGTCGGTCATGGCCGAACTCGATGGCCAGGATTGCGAGCGTGCATCCAAGAAGTATCGTTGCTACGATATAGGGGCGGCGAGGCCAGCGACGATCGCTTGCGACCTCGTCACGGAAAAGTGCCGAAACCGGCACGTCATGGGCACGCCCGAGCGGCCAGACGGCGAAAGCGGCGGCGATGAGCAGTCCATAAATAAGGGCGAGCGCAAGGTCGCCCGCATGCAGCGTCGGCGTGAGTGGCAACGGCAATGCCGCGCCGAGAGTCCACGCCACAAGAAATGGCAAAGCCGCGCCGATGAGTAGGCCCGGCAGCGCGCCGAGGCCGGCGAGCACAAGTACCTGGGTGAGATAGATTGCGAAAACGCGCCTGCCAGAAGCGCCCATCGCCTTGAGCACGGCGATGGTCTCGCGCCGGCCACCGACGTGGCTCTTGACCGCGTTCGCAACGCCGACGCCACCGACCAGGAGAGCGGTCAAGCCGACCAACACGAGGTATTGCGTAAAGCGCTCGACATTCTGTTCGAGCGACGGCGAGGCATTAGCCCGCGATCGTAATTCCCATCCAGCCTTGGGCAACTCGCTTTGCGCTGTGGCCGCCACCGTGCGCACCGCCGCATCGGTTCTGTTATTTTCAGGAAGGCGCAAGCGATAGTGCCAGCGTACGACGCTTCCGGGCTGTAATAGGCCACTCGCTTGCAGTGCTTGTTCGCTCACGAGCAACCGCGGGCCAAAGCCAATACCGCCGGAAAGCTTGTCAGGCTCGGATGTCAGAATGGCCCGAATTTCGATGATTGCGGAGCCGAGTGTGATGCGGGCATCCGGCCCGAGAGAGAGCCGCGCGAGCAGACCGGAGTCGGCGGCGGCACCGAAGGCTCCATTCCGATATGCCAGCGTCTGCTCGAGCGGCTGCGGCGGATCGGCTGCGACGCTACCGTAGAGCGGGTAATTGCCATCGACTGCCTTCACCTCGACCAGGGTTGTGCGCCCGTCCTGCGCGCGCGCCATGGCGCGCATGGTGGCGGCGAGCGATACCGCCCCTTGGCGATCAAGAAATGCGCGCTCCTCGGCGTTCGCTGAGCGCATACTGAGAGTGAACGCGAGGTCGCCGCCGAGGATGACGCGGCCTTCGCGTGCGAGCCCCTCAGCTAGCCCGGCCGCGAGTGAACTCACGCCGGCGATGGCCATAACGCCCAGGGCAGTACATGCGATGAATACGTAGAATCCGCGCAAACCGCCGCGCAATTCGCGCGCAGCGAAGCGCAGCGGCAGTAGACGGCCGCCGTGCCGCTGAGGAAATGACGAGCGGGCTTTCATGCTTGGGGCTTCTCACCGCATGTTCGGTCCGTTTCTCTCATTCCCGTAATGAAAAGCGAGCCACTGCGAGTCACGACTGCGCCTTCGCCGACGCGCGATGTGGGACAATTTCGATGCTGCCTGAGCGCAGTCGCACGATGCGGTCGCAACGCACAGCAAGCGCCGGATCGTGCGTGACGAGCACGAGCGTGGTTCCGCGTTGCTCGTGGCCGGCAAAAAGCAAGTCGATGATCTCCGCCCCGGTGGTCTCGTCGAGATTGCCTGTCGGCTCGTCGGCGAGAAGAATGGCCGGGTTTGGTGCAAGCGCGCGGGCAAGGGCGACACGCTGCTGCTCGCCGCCGGAAAGCTCGACCGGATAGTGCCCTCGCCGCTCGCTCAAGCCCACCGCGGCAAGCTCGTGTGCCGCACGGTCGTGAGCATCGTCGAGTCCGGCAAGTTCCAGCGGCACGGCGACGTTTTCCAGCGCCGTCATGGTGGCAATGAGATGAAAGGACTGAAAAACAATGCCGATATTGCGTCCACGGAAGCGCGCTAGCGCGTCTTCGCCTAGCGGGTCGAGCGCTTTGCCCGCGACCACGACTGAGCCGGTATCGGCGCGCTCCAACCCGGCCGCGACCATCAGCAAGGTCGACTTGCCCGAACCTGAAGGGCCGACCAAGCCAACGGCCTCGCCGCGTCGTATGTGCAGATTGAGGTCTTTGAGGATATGAACACGAGCGGCGCCTCGCCCGAGCGACAGATTGATCCCGCTGAGCGCGACCGCCGGCTGTTCGTGCTCTGATGCGGAGGTGTCCTGCATGTTGCGGTGCTCGTTGGTGGCTTTGGTTGTACGCTGGCCGGTCCTGCTCCGGTCATATGCGAGTTGCGCGGTGCGGGTCCAGGTGGTTGCGCTGTTGGCGCTGGCGCTGGCGCTGAGCGCGCCAGTCGCCGCAGCCGCTGATCGGCCGGTGCGGATCGTGGCATTGGGCGATTCGCTCACCGCGGGTTTTGGTCTGCCGGCTGATGCAGCTTTCCCTGCTAAGCTTGAACGGGCGCTCAAGGCCAAAGGGCTCGCCGTCGAGGTCACGAACGCGGGCGTGTCCGGCGATACGGCCTCTGGGGGACTTGCCCGCCTCGACTGGTCGGTCCCGGATGGGACGGACGCCGTTATCCTCGAACTCGGCGCCAATGACATGCTGCGCGGCATGGATCCTCAGGTCACGCGACAAGCCCTCGAAGAGATCGTGCGCCGTCTTACGCAGCGGCGTGTCACCGTGCTGCTCGCCGGGATGCGGGCGGCGGCCAATTTCGACGCTAGCTATAGGCGCGATTTCGATGCCATTTATCCCGAGCTGGCCACGCGCTACGACCTCCTGCTCTATCCTTTTTTCCTCGACGGCATTGCCGGCGAGAACGCGCTCAATCAGGGTGACGGACTTCATCCGAGCGGCGCAGGGGTCGATGCGATCGTTGCGCGCATTCTGCCCAAGGTGGAAGAGTTGGTCCGGCAAGCGCGCAGCAG
>VAZQ01000359.1 GCA_005883115.1 Alphaproteobacteria bacterium
CATGATCATGCCGATCGGCGCGGCTTCTTTCGCCGAGGCGCTGCGCATGGGCGCGGAGATTTTCCACACCCTGCGCGCGGCGCTCAAAGAGGCCGGACAAGACACGAATGTTGGGGACGAGGGTGGCTTTGCCCCCAATCTGCCGTCGGCCGATGCCGCGCTCGATTTTGTCACTAGGGCGATCGAGAAAGCCGGCTTCGCGCCGGGCGAGGACGTTGCGCTCGCGCTCGACCCGGCCGCAAGCGAGTTCTTCAAGGATGGGTCCTACCGCTATGCGGGTGAGGACAAAATTCGCCCGAACCGCGAGCAGGCACGCTATCTCGCCGATCTTACCTCCCGCTATCCCATCGTCTCGATCGAAGACGGAATGGCCGAGGATGACATGGAAGGCTGGAAGATGCTGACCGAGCTCCTCGGCGAGAAGTGCCAGCTCGTGGGCGACGATGTTTTCGTGACCAATGTGACGCGGCTCAGCGAGGCGATCAAGAACGGCATCGCCAACTCGATCCTGGTCAAGGTCAACCAGATCGGAACATTGACCGAGGCGCTCGCGGCCGTCGAGATGGCGCACAAGGCGGGCTACACCGCCGTGATGTCACACCGCTCCGGCGAAACCGAGGATTCAACCATCGCCGATCTCGCGGTCGCAACGAACTGCGGACAGATCAAAACGGGGTCACTCGCCCGCTCCGACCGCACCGCCAAATACAATCAGCTCCTGCGCATCGAGGAGGAACTGGGCGCGCAGGCGAAATATGCCGGCCGCGCAGCCTTGCGGGCATTGCGCTGAGACCGATCGAATTGACTTCGCAGCTGCGCCCTCTGACCCATTAAAGCCCTCTTAAGGCGGCGGCGGCATGGTTGCCACTATGGTGACCCGCAAGCGGTTGCGCGCCGTCCTCAACGCGCTCGCGCTCTACACGATCGCGGCACTAGTGATCGGCTATTTCAGCTTCAATGCTTATTCCGGCAACCGTGGGCTGCGCGCGAGGCAGGACCTGGACCAGCAGATTGCGGAACTCAGCGCCGAGCTCGACGCGCTGAAGGCCGAGCGTGCCATGTGGGAACGCCGCGTATCGCTGCTAAGGCCGGAAAGTATCGATCCCGACATGCTCGACGAGCGCGCCCGGCTGCTGCTCAACTACGCCGATCCGCGCGAGCTCACCTTGCGCCTCAAGCAACCTTGATCGCCGCGGGCTCTGTCCCAACGGCGGCGACAGAATTGCCAACTCGTATTTGCCAGGTCGAATTTGCTAAGTCGGCCCGGTCTTCCTATGTCCGGCCGACAGGGCGCGTTCGGCCCGATCCGCTTTCGTCTCGCAGCAATTTCGGCTATTGGGGGGCTGGCCGCCCCACCGATCTAAAAGCCTGCACCCGAGGAGACAAATGGCCGTTGCCAGCAGCAAATCAGCGGCTCAGGGCGCCGCCGCGCGCCGCCCTTCCGCCGAAGCTCCAGCGGAAGTGCCCGATTTCAACCAGGAGCAGGAGCTTCACGCCTATCGGCGGATGCTCGTCATCCGCCGGTTCGAGGAGAAGGCCGGGCAGCTCTACGGCATGGGGCTGATCGGCGGATTTTGCCATCTCTACATCGGTCAGGAGGCCGTCGTCATTGGCATGCAGATGGCGATCAAGGCGGGTGACGAGGTCATCACTGGCTACCGCGACCACGGGCACATGCTGGCTTGCGGTATGGACCCAAAGGGGGTGATGGCGGAGTTGACCGGCCGCCGCGGAGGCTATTCGAAGGGCAAAGGCGGCTCGATGCACATGTTTTCGGTCGAGAAGGGATTTTTCGGCGGCCATGGCATCGTCGGCGCCCAGGTTCCGCTCGGAACCGGATTGGCCTTCGCCAACAAATATCGCGGCAACGACAATGTTTCGCTCACGTATTTGGGCGACGGCGCCGCTAATCAGGGCCAAGTCTACGAAAGCTTCAACATGGCCAAGTTGTGGAAGCTGCCGGTGATCTACGTCATTGAAAATAATCAGTACGGCATGGGCACCTCCGTTGCTCGTGCATCAGCAACCACAAACCTGTCCCAGCGCGGGCGTTCCTTCGAGATTCCCGGCGAGCAGGTTGATGGCATGGATGTGCGTGCCGTGAAGGCCGCAGGCGACAAGGCAGTCAAATGGTGTCGCGATGGAAACGGGCCGATCATTCTCGAAATGCTGACCTACCGATATCGCGGCCATTCCATGTCGGATCCCGCCAAGTATCGGCCCAAGGAAGAGGTCGACAAGGTGCGCACGGAGCACGATCCGATCGAACAGGTGCGCAGCCGTTTGTTGAAGAAAGGCTTTGCGAGCGAGGACGCACTGAAAAAGATCGATGCCGACGTGCGCGCGATCATCAATGAGGCGGCCGAATTCGCCACCAACGACGCGGAGCCCGACCCTGCCGAGCTCTGGAGCGACGTCTACGCCGGATGTCATGGGCGGTGCAGTCGATAACATGCGCGTCGCCATCCTGCCGCTAGACACCGTCACATTGCCGGCGAGCGCTCTCGCACGGGCTCCCGCCAAATCGCCAAGGCGGTGATGCTCGATGCCGATTCAAATCCTGATGCCGGCGCTTTCGCCCACCATGGAAAAGGGCAATCTGGCGAAATGGCACAAGAAAGAGGGCGACCCCGTCAAAACCGGCGACGTCATCGCCGAGATCGAGACTGATAAAGCCACGATGGAGGTCGAGGCGGTCGACGACGGCACGCTGGGCAAGATTTTGGTGCCGGAAGGGACCAACGACGTGGCGGTCAACACGCCGATCGCCATGATCCTAGGCGAGGGCGAGGACGCCTCCGCACTGACCGACGGCGGCGGCGCGACGCGAGCACACAAGCCCGCGCCGACCGCGCCCCCCGCCAAGGCGCAACAACCGGAGATGCAGGTCGAACCCGCCCACCCGCCGGCGATGCCGCAGGTCAGCGCGCCGCGGCAGCTGCAAGCGCTGCCCGAGCCCGATCTTCCGGAAGGCACCGAGATGGTCACCATGACGGTGCGCGAAGCGCTGCGCGACGCCATGGCGGAAGAAATGTGCCGCGACGATACCGTGTTCGTCATCGGGGAGGAGGTCGCCGAATATCAGGGCGCCTACAAGGTGACGCAGGGCCTGCTGCAGGAATTCGGCGCCCGGCGTGTCATCGACACCCCGATCACCGAACACGCGATGACCGGGCTCGGCGTCGGCGCGGCGTTGGCGGGGCTCAAGCCGATCGTTGAATTCATGACGTTCAACTTCGCCATGCAGGCGATGGATCAGCTCATCAATTCGGCAGCGAAGACGCGCTACATGTCGGGCGGCCAGATGCACGTATCGGCGGTGTTCCGCGGGCCCAACGGCCCGGCCGCGCGCGTCGCCGCTCAGCACAGCCAGGACTACACCTCATGGTATTCGCACGTTCCGGGCCTCAAAGTGATCGCGCCTTATAGCGCTGCAGATGCCAAGGGCCTGCTCAAATCCGCGATCCGCGATCCCAACCCCGTTGTTTTCCTCGAAAACGAAATCCTTTACGGCCAAAGCTTTCCGGTACCTAAACTCGACGACTATCTCGTGCCGATCGGCAAAGCAAAGATCGCCCGCGCAGGAACCGATGTGACCATCGTCGCTTGGTCGATGGGCATGTCTTATGCCCTCAAAGCCGCCGATGAATTGGCCAAGGAGAACATCAACGCCGAGGTCATCGATCTGCGCACACTAAAGCCGATGGACACGGACATGATCGTCGAGTCGGTGAAGAAGACGGGCCGCGTGGTCACGGTTGAGGAAGGCTGGCGACAATCGGGTGTCGGCTCGGAGATCGCCGCCAGTGTAACCGAACATGCCTTCGACTGGCTCGATGCTCCGGTGACACGCGTCACCGGCAAAGACGTACCGATGCCTTACGCGGCCAATCTCGCAAAAATAGCGCTGCCTTCCGTTGCAGACGTGGTCGCGGCCGCGAAGGCGGTCTGCTACCGGTGAGATGGCCATGGCGACATTCGATGCGCTGCACGTTCCGCCGACCGCGCTCGAGCACGGCGGCGTCGAGGTCTTGCGCGCGGCCATCGTAGAAGGCGGGCTGCACGTGTCGCTGCGCCGCGCGTTCGACGATCCGCAGGCGTGGGGGATGCTCATCGCCGACGTCGCGCGACACGCGGCGCGTATTTTTGCCAAGGAAACCAAATTGACCGAGGACGAGGCACTCGAGCGCATCCGGGCGATGTTCGACGCTGAAATGGATGCGCCTACCGATCCCGGCACCACCAGCGCGATCAGCTAGCCGACCGAGGGCTGTCATGCCGGTCAACATTCTGAATGGCTCAAGAAGGAGGGGGACAAGGTCAAGCCCGGCGACGTCATCGCCGAAATCGAAACCGACAAGGCGACGATGGAGTACGAAGCGGTCGACGAGGGCACGCTTGCCAAGATCGTGGTGCCAGAAGGCACGCCGGACGTGCCGGTCAAGACGCTCATCGCCGTGTTGGCGGAAGAGGGCGAGGACGTCAAAGCCGCCGCGGCCGCGGCAGGCAAGGGCGCAGCTGCGAAACCGCCGCCGCCAAAACCGGCCGGCACCGCGCCTTCCGCGCCGATGGGAGCAGCGGCTGCTGTGCACGCCTCGCCGGCGGCGCAAGCCGTGCCTCAAGCGCGCGACCCCCGCGCGGCGCCGCCACCGCCGCAGGCTCGCTCTTCTCAGCGAGAACAGCGCCAGGAAACGCCGGTCGCCCGCCCCAACCGC
>VAZQ01000360.1 GCA_005883115.1 Alphaproteobacteria bacterium
CTAGCTACCTGCGATACGGGATATCTGATAGGCGGACGGTTGCATCTACGTCCACCTCCTTGAGCATGAGCTTAACCGCTTCATACTGCAACTCCTGGAAGGTATGCGGGCCAACGATAATCGATTTAATCGGGAGCATCGGTTCGAACACTTCGATGTACGGGATGATCTGCCCATGTTTGGTTCGAAACTTGATTTCCTTGGGAGGTCGCCTCTCTCCTGGAGGAATTTTATTCCACTGAATGCATGAGAAAAGACTCCGATATTCCCTCTCCTCACTAAATCCACGATGCTTCATGAACGGAGCCACGGTCATGAATTTGGGCATAAACGCATCAACATCTTTTCGACCCGTGACCTCGCTAACATCTCGCGGCTCAAATATCCGGCGCGTCATTTCTCCTGCGATGCCTTTGAAATCGTCGGCTAAGAATAGCGTTGCGTATTTCTCGTAGAGAACATTGTCAGACTTAGATCCTGCATACGCAAACTTTTTCATTTCCACCTTCAGGAGCTCGTCCACTGCTATTTCATCAAGCTCTATTGCAAATGCACCGGCTTCCCCATATCCGCGCCACTGACTGAGCAGTCCATGCTTGAACTCTTCACTGTCTTCATCGTGTTTGCAGAACGACAATACAAAAAGCGGGGTGACATCGTTGACAAGTCGAAGCAATGTTTTGAAAAAACCCTCGGCCTGTGATCGGTGACCACTGGCGCCATGGAACTCGTAAAATCCCCTCACCCATCCCTTTTCGGTGAGCTTGGGCATGATCTCTGCAATTTCGGCTTCAAAAACAGGCAGAGCGAGGTCTCGAATTATGCCTACCTCGGTTGCGTCATTGAGAAATCGATAATCGCTGGCGAAGAGCGTTTGCGAAGAAAGAATGCCCAACAGGCCAGCCGCGTTAGTGTAATGAAATAGGGATGCCATTGGCGCCTTCGCATGTTCGCACAAAGCACCGCACAGTCGAGTGGCACGATTGCTAATAGATGAGGGGTATTGTTTGTGCGGTATGACCGAAAGCAGTCAAGCCCCGTCCCCTAGAAAAATCAAATCCGGCCTGACGGGTAAACGCGTGTTCCGGACATGAGGGGTGCTCTTGTAGTGCGACTTGTGGGATCGCGCCGCAACGCCCTGAAAATGCAAGGCCCTACAAAACAACATGGCGGACGCATTCTCCGCCGTCACTGCAGGCACGCGCGTCATCGGCGAGCAGGAAGCAGCGTTTAGCCATCAAGTTTGTGGATATCAGCGCACGAGCACTGTGGCGGAGAGGGAGGGATTCGAACCCCCGATACGGTTACCCGTATGCCGCATTTCGAGTGCGGTGCTTTCAACCACTCAGCCACCTCTCCATCGGCGCCACGTAAAAATCTGCTCCGCGGCTATGTATCCAACGCTCGCGGGCTAAACAAGGGTGCCCTGTCCTGCCGCCCGCACCGCGGGCTGTGCGGACATCGTCGTGTTCGGCTGACGACAACTCGCCCTGCCGCTGCCCTTCGAATCCCGCGTCGCCCGCATGGCTCCTGCTTAACCAAGCACGCCCGCGCAGGGATGACCGCTGCGGGCGGGAGTATTATCTTTAGCGCATCATCCGACGCGCCGTCGCCGGCGCAGGAGGACCAGTGGTTGGAATGGAGAGGGTTCGGCGCGAGTTGCGCGGCAGCGTCATTGCGCTGGCGATGGTGGCCGTCACCACCGTCGTGGTCTACGGCTTGACCCAATCGCTCGAGGTCCGCCGCGGCTCCGTCATCTATCTCCTGCCGGTGCTGCTCGCGGGCTGGCATCTCGGGCTCATTCCGGCGCTGGTCGCGGCGGTCGCCGGCGTGCTCTGGTCGGGATACTTTTTCTTCTCGCCGTATTACAGCTTCTATCTGTCGCGGCCGAACGAGATCCTCAATCTCCTGCTGTTCATGGTGGTGGCGGGGGTGACGAGCCACCTTGCCAACTCCATGAAGCAGCAAACCGAGCTCGCCAAAAAGCGCGAGAAGGAGATGGGCAATCTCTACGCCTTCTCGCGCCGGCTGGCGGCGGCCTCATCCGCCGCCGACATCTATCGCGCCATCGAGGAGCACCTGGCGAGCCTCGTGCAGCGCAAGGTGGTGCTGTTCGGCGCCGCCGCCGACGGCGAGGCAAAGCCCGAGCAGGCCGCATTGTCGCAGCGCCTGCATGGCGCGATTGCCGACGTGCAAGCGGGGCGCACGCTCGCGACCACCGTCGACGATGGCGCCGGCGACATCTGGCTCGTGCGCCGCGTGTCGCAGAAGAACGCCGATTTCGGCGTCATCGCCATCGATCTCGGCAGCGTGCCGCCGGATGCGATCGAGGAGGTGCGCAAGCGCGTCGACGACGTGCTCTCGGACGCCGCCGCCACGCTCGAGCGCCTCGACGTCGCGCGCGCGCTCAACGATGCGAAAATGCGCTCCGAGACCGAGCTCCTGCGCGAGGCGCTGATCGGCTCGGTCTCGCACGAATTGCGCACGCCGCTCGCCTCGATCCTCGGCGCCGCCACCGTGCTGAGCAAATCCGCGGTGATCGCCAAGGACGAGCGGCTCACCTCGCTCGCCGGCGTCGTGCGCGACGAGGCGGAGCGGCTCAACAACGACATCCAGAACCTGCTCGACGCGACCCGCATCAGCCGCGAGCAGGTCAGGCCACGGCAGGAATGGATCGAGCCGCAGGACATCGTCAATGCCGCGCTCGAGCGCCGGCGGCGGCGGCTCTCCGCCCACCACGTCTCGCTCGACGTGGATTCCAACCTGCCGTTCATCTACGTCGATCCGGTGCTGGTCGAGCAGGCGTTCGGGCAGATCGTCGACAACGCCGCGAAATATTCGCCCCCCGGCTCGCCGATCACGGTCGCGGCCAAGCGCAACGGGCGTGACATCGTGCTCTCGGTGCGCGACCGCGGCGTCGGCCTCACGGCGCAAGAGAACGCGCAGATCGGCGAGCGGTTCTTCCGCGGCGCGCGCCACGCCGCGGCGACGTCGGGCTCGGGTCTTGGCCTTTGGATCGCAAAAGCCTTCGTCAGCGCCAACGGCGGCAAGCTCGAGGCCGCAAGCGCCGGCGCCGGTCAAGGCACCACCGTGTCGATCCACTTGCCCTTTGCCACTCCCGCAAATGAACCCGAGGTCGGTCCCGATGAGTGAAGGAAATCCCGTTGTCCTCGTTGTCGACGACGAGGTGCAGATTCGCCGCTTCCTGCGCGCAGGGCTCGAGCTCGACGGTTTTTC
The DNA here is from genome assembly GCA_005883115.1 of Alphaproteobacteria bacterium. Lineage (GTDB taxonomy): Bacteria > Pseudomonadota > Alphaproteobacteria > Rhizobiales > Xanthobacteraceae > VAZQ01. The sequence continues at coordinate 3,238 of VAZQ01000360.1, forward strand.
GGTGCAGGACGCCGAGACCGGCGCCGATGCGCTGCGCTGGGCAACGATGCGGCCGCCCGATCTCGTCATCCTCGATCTCGGCTTGCCGGACATGGACGGGTCAGAAGTGCTCGAGCGGCTGCGCGCCTGGTCGAGCGTGCCGCTCATCGTGCTCTCCGTGCGCTCGAACGAGGCGGAGAAGGTGCGCCTGCTCGAGAGCGGCGCCGACGATTACGTGGTCAAGCCGTTCGGCATGGCGGAGCTTCTGGCGCGCGCGCACGCCGCCATGCGCCGGCACGTGCGCGTGTCTTCCGGCGAGCCGGTGGTCAAGGTCGGGCCGCTCGCGATCGATCTTGCCGCCCGCATCGTCACCATCAACGGCGCGCGCGTGATGCTCACGCCAAAAGAATACCGGCTGCTGCAGCTGTTGGCCCAGCACGCCGGCAACGTGGTCACCCACCAGTTCCTGCTCAAGGAAGTGTGGGGATCGCCGCACCTGCACGATACGCATTATCTGCGCATCTTCGTGCGCAAGCTGCGGCAGAAGATCGAGACCGACCCCACCCAGCCGCGCATCCTCTTGACCGAGCTCGGCGTCGGCTATCGCCTGGTCGCGCCCGAAGCCACCGTCGCCGCCACGAGTTAGGTGTTTGCACTGGCCTAGAAGCGCCGTCATTCCGGGGCGCGCCGAAGGCGCGAGCCCGGAATCCATGATCTCGAACCGTGGTTATGGATTCCGGGCTCCCTCGCTGCGCTCGGGCCCCGGAATGACTGGGAGGGAATTGGCGCAAGGCTCGGTTACGTAGGGCGCAATAAGCGCAGCGCATTGCGCCATTTCGCGTGGTGGCTAGCTTTATAGACTGGCGGGGCACCGATCCGCCGTCATTGCCGGGCCTTGACCCGGCAATCCATCCATCTTCGTAAAAAACGTTTTGCAAAAAAGATG
>VAZQ01000361.1:0-1228 GCA_005883115.1 Alphaproteobacteria bacterium
GGAGGGAAGTCAGAGGCGACGCTCTATTTTGATTGTGGCGTCGGCTGTTTCGCTCCTGAGGCGAGCCCACGCTTGTTGAGCCTCATAAGGAACCTTGACGCACACCGTTCTAATCAGCGGGAGTAAATAAATGAACTGGGTGCTTTTTGTCGTACTGGCGAGCTCATCGGGATCAGAAAAAGCCATAAATTCGACGGCCGTGCCAATGGCCACGGAGCAGCTCTGCAATGCAGCGAAGGAGAAACTGACCCAAGCTTACCGGAAAACCCAAACTCCAAACTACTTGCTAGTGACTGAGTGCCTACAGGCCCGTTAGCGGACTTCTACGCCGTGAGGCCGCCAGAAGATTCACCTCAGCGAACGAGCCAGACCGTCATGCCGGGCTCGAAGGCCGCCGCATCGCGTTGCGGATCGAGGCGCAGGCGCAGCGTATTGCGATCGTGATCACCGACCGCGCGCTCGGCCTGCCAGGTTGCAAATGGCCCCAGCGGCAGGAGCTCAGTGACGAGCGCAGGGGTCGTTTCGCTCGCGCCTGTCCTTCCCACGTCGAGCGTCGTTCCTATGCTGAGGCCGTGCAGGAAATCTTCCCGCACGTTAAAGGACAGCCATTGCTTTCCAGCTTCCTCGATGGCGAGCACCGGCTGCCCGGCGCTGATGTTCTCGCCCACCTCGGCAACGATCACACTGACGACGCCGTCAGCGGGCGCGCGCAGGATGGTCTTGTCCAGCCTCCGCTCCAGAACTGCGAGCGCGGCCGCCGCGGCCTTGACCTGCGCGTCGGCGATGGCGCGCTCCTCCCGCGTCGGGCCGGCAACCGCCGCGGCATGGTTGGCTTCCGCCTCGGCGACGTCGGCGCGCCCGCTCGCCGCGTCGTTCTCGGTCTGGTCCAGCGCCTGCTGCGTGGCAGTATCGCTGCGCGCCAGATACGCGGTGCGGGCGAGCTGCTGCTCTGCATATGCGAGGCGCGATTTCGCCTTGGCGATCTCGGCCGCCAGCGCGGCGGTCTCCTCCGCGCGGACGCCGGCATAGACGTGGTCGCGGTTGGCCTGCGCGGCGGCAAGGGCCGCGCGCGCTTGGACGACTGCCGCGCTCAGCTCCAGCGCAGAAAGTTCGGCGACCACGTCACCGGCATGGACGCGGTCGCCCTTGTGGACCTTGATGGCCGCGAGCTGGCCGCCGACCTCGGGCGCAACGCGGACTTCGGTTGTGCGCACGACGCCGACGACCG
>VAZQ01000361.1:1355-5631 GCA_005883115.1 Alphaproteobacteria bacterium
CGAGAGCCGCCGAAATCACCGCGAGCGTGAAATAGATGATGGCCAGGATCCATAGGCCGCCCCAGTCGTGCGCCACCTCCCATAGGGTTGCGCCCAGCTGATCGATACGGACCATGCCGTCGATGGCCAGATCCGAAGGGAATACGTAACCCGCCGCGAGGACCGGCTTGGGGATTGCTTCGCGCGGCCAGGAAAAGCCAGCCAGAAAGAACTGCGGAAGGCTGGTGCCGAGGAAAATGAGCGTCGGCGTCTCGGGACGCTTGAACCAGGCGCCCACAGCCTGGCCCATGAAGCTCGTCGCCAGCACGAAAACCGACGCTATCGCGAACAATTGCAAAGGCTGGCCGAGGGTGGAGAAGCCGTAGAACCGCGGGAGCACGATGAAGTAGAGCGCGAGCGCAGGCAAATAGATGATGAGGTGGGCGATGCCGCGCCCGAGCACGCTCGCAAACGCTCCGCCAGTGGCCTGCGCCAGCGCGGCACCGGTCAGCATCGCCGCGCCAATCAGCAGCATCTGCTGCAGGATCAGCACGAACGCCGCCGGCACGACATAGCTTGCATAGCCGCCCACCGGGTTGAAGATCGGTTGCAGCAGAATGTCAGCCGGGCTGATGGCGGCGAGCGCCGCCTTGACCAAGCTGCCGTCGGTGCGGGCGCCGCCCGCGGCGAGCTCGGACGAAAGCGTACTGATCGCGACCGTGATGCCACTGCCCATCGTTCTGAACAAGAAAAAGTAGGTGGCGTCGGCATAGACCGGAAGGTGCACGGTGGTGCCCTTGAGCACGTCGCGCTCCGTCTCGGGCGGGATACCGACCACGGCGAAGGCCTCGCTGCGGTCGAGCGCCGCGCGCGCCTCTGCGAGCGTGTCGGTGCGGATTGCTACCTTCACTGCGCCGCTCGCGTCCAGGGTTTGCACGATGCCGCGGCTCAGCTCGCTCAAGTCGTTGTCGACGACCGCGATCGGGATCTTGCGCAGGATCTGGTTGAGATACGGCTGCGGGTAATAGAAGCCGTAGACCAATGGCGCCAGCACCAGCAGGATGAAGGCTCCGCGGGTCCTGAGCACGCGCCGCCATTCGGCGGCAAAGGCTCCGCCGATGCCGGGTGGGGCGGCAGTGGACGGCGCCGGTTCCGGAGCTGGCGCTGTGCGCAACGTGCTGCGTGCGATCGCACGCAGGCGTAGGAACGCTAGCAGCGTGTAGAGCGCGGCAAGCACCGCGAGCGCAGCGAAGGGGCGCGCGGAGTCGGAAACCGGCAATCCGCGCGCCGCCTGCCCCATCAACACCGCCATGTACCAGCGCAGCGGCAGCAGCGCGCCCCACGCTTGCGCGAACGCGTTCATGCCCAGCGTCGGAAATCCCACGCCGGCATAGCCGAATGCGGGCGAGACCACGAGACCGGTGAGGCCGAGGCCGGTCGCGAGGTCGCGTGTCAGAAGCTGCAGCAGCGCTCCCAGCGATAGGTAGCCGACGATCAGCAGCGAACCTGCGACGACCATCATCGGCACGTCGCCCTTGAACGAGATCCCGAGCATTCCCTCCAAGATGAGCGCCACCGACAGCATGATGACGAAGAAAATTCCGAACAGGGGCGCAAGCTTGCCTGCGAGCGCGATGATCGGATTGCCGCCCGCGCAGGCGAGCCAGGCGCGCATGCTGCGCCGGCGAAACTCGGAGCCTACGGCGTAGCCGGCGGCGAGCGCGACGACCACGTGGATCACCATCGGGAGCAGCGCACGCAGCAGGAACTGCGCGTAATTCTTCTCTGGGTTGACGAGCACGATCGTCTCGGCGACCAAAGCGCCGATGCGTGACGGTTTCGGCGCCGTGCGGGCTGCCGCGCCGCTGGCCGCGGCCGCGAGGCTGTCGCTCAAGCCCGCCGATGCGATGCCCGCGGCCGTCAGATACTGCTGGTTATAGAAGGCGACGACCTGCGGGCGCCGCTCGGCTTTGAGGTCGCGCTCGAAATTGGCCGGAACGTAGACGGCGGCAATCGCATCCCCGGCCCGGATCGCATGCGCCGCCGAGGCGAGGTCGCCGGTGCGTTCGACGATGCTGAGATTCGGAGACGCCGCCACCTCTTCCACGAAGGCACGCGAGGTGTCCGATCGGTCCGCGTCGACGGCGACCACCCCCAGCCCGCGGATGACCGGATGACTGAACACCGCGGTGAGGACCGCCAAGGCGAACAGCGGCACGCCGAAGATCAATATGACGGCCACACGATCATGCAACAACCATCGCCATTCGCGCCTGGCGACGAGCCAGAATCCCGGCTTTGGCGGCGGCCTCATCGACGCTGCTGCCAGTCCATGTAAGCGCTCATGCCGGGGCGCAGCTCCGGCACCTTGTCGACTGGATAGGCGCGGATCGAGAACGTGCGCAGGTCGAAATCGCCGGTGGCGCGGGTGGCGCGCCAACTCGCATACTCGCCTTTGGTGGCGATCAGTTTGACCTCGACAGTGATGCGGCGGTCGCTGAGGGCCGGAATACGTACATCGAAACGGTCGCCGATCTTCAACGTCCTGACCAGGTCTTCACGCAGATCGAAATGGACCCACATGTCGTCGAGATTGATCAACGTCACCAGCGGCACGCCCGGCGAGACATATTCGCCCGGTTCCACGTTGCGCCGGTAGACTTGCGAGGCGACCGGCGCGTAGATCACCATCTGGTCGATGATCGATTGCGCGGCCTTGATGTCGGCGACGGCCTTGCCGACGTTCGCCTCGGCGATCTCATGCTCCTCTTTCGTGTAACCGTTGACCGCCTGCTCGTGAGCCGATTTGGCCTGGTCCACGGCGCGTTGGCTTTCGTGCAGGGAATCGGTCGCTTGGTCGAGCCGGGCGATCGGTGCGTTGCCATGTTCCGCGAGTTGGCTGACGCGGTCATAGGTCTTTTGCGCCAATACCACGCTCGCCTGCGCCCGCTCGAGCGCGGCCTTGCGCGTGGCGATGACCTCTGCCCGCGTGCCGGCATTGATGTTGCCGAGCTGCGCCTCGGCAACGATCTTGGCAGCCAATGACTGCTCGTGCTTTGCAAGCGTCTCTGGATTGTCGATCTTGACCAACACCGCGCCGGCCGCGACGTCCTGCCCGCGCTCGACCGGGATGGCGCCGACCCGCCCGTCGACCCGCGCCGCGATGTCGAACCGCGTCGCATCCACCTCGCCCTGCACCAGCAGCGGTTGCGGCCGCACCAGATACCAAATCGACAAGCCGGCGACGGCCGCGATCACCAGCCCGACGATGATGGAGGGAAGGCGACTGGGCGAGCCCGGCCGCCTGGCCGTGTCGCTCAGCTCCTTCGCCGGCTCGCTGCGCCGCTTTGCTGCATCGCCGGGCGTGCCGGGCACCTCGCCGCGCGCGGCGGGAACTGCTGGCGTTTGGGTATCAGCACCTGGCGTTTCCATCACACGTTCCGTTGACCTTGCAGGCTGGCCCGCGCTCTTCACCAGCGCTGCTGAAGTCCAGCCGCATTGCTCATACTGAAGGGCACGTCAGCTGCAAAAGTCCCGCTCCAGACATTACAGAGTTGGCTCAATCGCGTCACCAACGCCGCGACGCGCACGTCTGAGACGGCAGAGCAATGTGTCCGCGCGAGTTCCTAAGCAAAATGCTAGATTCATTCTCGCGTTGGTCTTTCCTCTGTGCAGTGAGGCATGAGATGGCGACAGATCAAGTGAGAATAGAGTCGTTATATGCAAGGCTCTATCGCACCATTATTGGTTTCGGTCTCCTGATCGCAGCCGCCTGGTTGTTCGCAGCATTTTCTTATTATCTTTCCAGAAAGACGGGGAGCGATTGGTTTAGCCGATCGGGTTCGATGATGGCTTTGGTCGGAACAGCAGTCACATTTAGGCTCGTCAATTTCTATCAGCGTGGACGCGCGGCGGCACTCAAGGAAGGCCTCGTATCGATCCCAAGGGAAATCGAGCTCGGTCTCGAACCGCCCAAATCGTATCAGGTGCTTTCCTACTTCGGTTATGTGACCGGCATCGTCGGTACCGGGATCTGGGGCTATGGGGACCTGCTGCTCCGACTGATTTCCTGAGCCCATGCTTGCGCCGCTCGCATGCTTCGCGGCGCGAAGCGGATGATCATCTCGGTAGCAGAAAGCACCTATTTTGCTGCAGTGCATGAGTCTGCTATGGCAGATTGTGTTGAAAAAGTATTTTGCCCGTCCGAGCGCGTAAGATTGATTCGAGATCAGGCGTCAATGCGCAACGTTGATTCAAGAATCCATTAGCTTCGATTCGGTTGTTGCATATTTTTATT
>VAZQ01000362.1 GCA_005883115.1 Alphaproteobacteria bacterium
AGTCGTCCGACAGGACGACCCGGCCGGTTTCGATGACATAACCGCGTTCGGACAACGCAAGGGCGACACGCGCGTTTTGCTCGACGAGCAGGATCGTCACGCCTGACCGCCGAAATGCAAGGATTGCTTTTGCCACCTCTTCGACAACGCGTGGCGCAAGCCCCAAGGATGGTTCGTCCAGCAGCATGAGCCGCGGGCGCGACATGATCGCGCGCCCGAGGACAAGCATCTGCTGTTCACCACCCGATAGCGTTTCGCCCAACTGACGTCGACGCTCCTTCAACTGGGGGAACATCGCGTACACTTGGTCGAGCGTGTCGCGGACCACCGCCGGATCGCGGACCAGATATGAGCCGACCATGAGATTGTTCTCGACGGACAGTTGCGGAAAGACGTGTCGACCCTCGGGTACTAGGGCGATGCCTAGCGCGACGATCCGGTCGGGAGAGAGGCCGACGATGGGCTGCCCCTCGAAGCGGATGCTGCCAGCGGTGGGGGCCAGAAGGCCGGAGACAGTCTTCAATGTCGTCGTCTTGCCTGCGCCGTTTCCACCGATCAAGGTGACAATCTCGGCCTTATTGATCGTCAGCGACACGTCGCGCAACGCCGCGACCTCGCCATAGCTGACCGCGAGCCGCTCGATCTCAAGCATAGGCGACAATCCTTTCCTCGAAGCCAGCGCGGCCGAGATAGGCTTCGATCACGCTCTCGTTGGCGCGTATCTCGGCAGGCGTGCCTTCGGCGAGTTTCTGTCCGTAATTGAGGACGGTGATGCGCGAGCAGGCGGCCATGATCACGTCCATGTGGTGTTCAACAAGCACCATGGTTACGCGCTGCGCATTGATCCGCCGGATCAACGCGACGAGCGCTTCTGCCTCGGCCGGATTGAGGCCTGCGGCCGGTTCGTCGAGCAAGAGAAGCGTCGGGCGCGCGACGATCGCGCGGGCGATCTCCAGCAGGCGCCGGTGGCCGTAGGCGAGCGCAGAGGCCGGACGGCCGGCTTGGTCGACGAGACCGACGGTTTCAAGCGCCGCTAGGCTATCCCGATGCATCATCTTCTCCTCGCGACGCTGCTTGCCGGTCGCGAGGATCGCTTCGAATACGCCGCTCTTTCCGTTCGTATGGAGGCCGATCATGACGTTCTGCAGCACCGTCAGTTCGGTAAACAGCTTTAGGTTCTGGAAGGTGCGGCGGATCCCGCGCTCTGCCAAGCGATGCGCCGGCTCGCCGGTTACATCCTGCTCCAAAAGCGTCATCCGTCCTGATGTCGGCGCCGTCAGGCCGCTGATGAGATTGAGCGTCGTGGTCTTGCCGGCACCGTTCGGTCCGATCAGACCGCGGATCTCGCCCCTTTGAACATTCATCGAAACTGAGTTGACAGCCGTGACGCCGCCGAATCGGCGGGTGAGCCGGTCGAGGGCGAGGAGCGCCGTCATTGGCGGCTCCAGCGCGGGGCGGCTACGGCATCCGCGTGCGGGGTCGGACTGCTCGGGATGTCCGATTGCGGTCGCAACCGCAACAGGCGCATCGCGACCGCGGCCGACAGTCCGGCCAGTCCTCTGTGGCCGAGCCCCATGAACGCGATTAGCATCGCGCCGAAAATGACCATGCGGTACTCGTCGAGGACGCGCAGATATTCAGGCAGCAGCGTAATCACGAAAGCCCCGACAATGGCGCCGGCAAGGCTGCCGATGCCGCCGACAGCGACCATCAGCAGAACTTCGATGGACTTCCAGAAGGTAAAGTCGTTCGGATTCAAGTAGTGTGCATGATGGGCGAAGAGGGAGCCGGCAAATCCGGTGATGACGGCGGCGACGACAAAGGCCTGGCTCTTGTAGTAGGTGACATTAATACCGCTTGCGCGCGTCGCGTCCTCGTCCAACATGATCGCCTGTAGCGCACGGCCAAACCGGCTCGGGAGCAGCCGATGGAGCGCGATGAAAGCCGCGACCAGAACGGCGAGGCAAAAAAGGTAATTAGCGGTCTCGCTTTTGAGAATCCAGGGGCCCAGACTTGGCGATGGGATGTTGAGTAGGCCGAACGACCCGCCGGTGAGCCATTCCTCGTTAAGAAAGACAAGGTGGACGATGATCGAAAAGCCGAGCGTGGCAACCCCAAGATAGACTCCGCGCAAGCGCGTGATGGGCACAAGCGTGAGGCTCGCAAATCCCGCCAGCAGTCCGGCTGTGATGAACGCGATCTCGAATGGCAGTTTGTAGGTTGTGGTGAGAATGGCCGAGGTATACGCGCCGATCCCAAGAAAAGCCGCTTGTCCGATCGACAGCAGGCCCGTGAAACCGAGCAGCAGCTGCAACGCCAGGGCCGCGATGGCGAATATCATCGCCAGATTCACGATGTGCACCACATACTTCTGCGGATAGGCAAACGGCAGGACGATGAAGATCGCCAGAACTACGATCCGGGCAATCCACAAATAGGCGGAAGGAAATTCGGACTTGAACACCGCCGTGTTATCTCCTTTGCCGGATCAGACCCGCCAGGCCCTCGGGCCAGGCAAGAAGGATCAGAATGAGAAGGATCATTCCGACAGCGTCCTTGTAGGACGTGGAAATGGAGATGGCCGCGAAAGTCTCGATCAATCCGAACAGGATGCCGCCAGCCATCGCGCCGCCAATGCTGCCGAGCCCGCCTAGCGTCGCAGCCACGAACGCCTTCATTGCCGGGAGGAAGCCCATGCTGAAGGATGCGTAGAAAAGCGACCCGAGCAACACCCCGGCGGCACCACCGAGCACGCCGCTGATCCCATAGGTGTACGCTGTGATGCGCGTGAGGTTGATACCCATCAATTGGGCCGTTTCCGGACTCTGGGCGGCCGCTTGCATCGCGCGGCCTGTGCGCGTGAAGGCAAGGAAGAGCTGCAACGACACCATGACGAGAATGCCAAGGACAATGATCCATACGAGCTGCGGCGCAACTCGGGCCGGCCCGATTGAATAGGCGTTCGTCGCGAACAGCTTCGGATAGGCGATCGGCTCGGACCCCCATACCAGTTGACCTGTATTCTGCAGCAGGATGGACATGCCGACGGTCGCGATGATGATGTTCATGAGGGGAACGCGGCGAAGGCGGAGCGTGCGGTAGACGCCGAGCTCGATCGCCACGGCCGCAAGGCCGCCGAACACCATTCCGGCTACCAGCAGCGCGATGAACGGGAGCGGCAACAGGTGGTGCGCCGTGACGCCAAACATCGCGCCCAGCATGACGACCTCACCTTGCGCGAAATGCAGCACGCCGGTCGCCCGGATGATCATCGTGAAGCCGAGTGCGATGAGGCTATAGATGCAGCCGATCGCGAGGCCACCGACAAAGAGCTCGATGAATTGCGAGCCGCTCATCGCATGTTCCGTAGGTCGTGGACCATCGCCCAGTGATTGTGGGCATCCCGCCCATCGAGCTAAAGACGGCGAAGATCAGGAGGCATCGAAGCGGACTTGGTCGCCGAGGGCGATACTATTGGTGCGGCGACGCATCGCGAGACTATTCTCCATGAGTTCGTCGATAGACGGCCACCCTGCGGCGCTTCTGCGGATCGTGGAATGATCTTTTGCTTTGGTTGCTGGGTCAAGCGGAGGGTTTCGAGCATCCGGTGCGGATGACGGCGATGTCAGGCTTTCTAGCCTCGACCTTCCTGCGGATGAGGCGTAAGGGCATGGAGTAATAGTTCTGCTCGACCGCAAACATGGACGCGGTGATTGGCCTCAAGGGAGCGCACCCGTCAGCTGGCAAGCACGCTATCAGGCGGGGAGCAACAGATGCTGGCCATTGGTCGCGCCCTGATGGGCAACCCGATTTTGCTTCTCGAACCGTCGGTGGGCATCGCTCACCGTCTAAAGATTGAAATCTTTCAGGCGATCCAGATCGTTCAGCACGCTGGCGTCGCGGCGCACGGCTCGTGTGCGCGCGAAGGCAAGCTGACCCTCGGACGGATCGATGCCCTGAACTTCAGCAGGCGCGGCGTTATTGGTGTGGATGACTCGGCTCTGGCCAAGTCTGATCGGTTTGTCCCGCGTCGTTCAGGCCGACACGATCCTGCGATGGCATCGAGCAAGGTTTCGGGCCTATTGGCGC
>VAZQ01000326.1:0-3645 GCA_005883115.1 Alphaproteobacteria bacterium
CGCGCGCGTGATTTTTTTGGCCGCTAATAGGCGCGCCGCGCACTATAGGGCGGCACCGAAACCAGTCAATCGAACCGACTGTCTGTTATCCGGTTGCGCCGCGCGCCGTCGATTGACAGCATGCGGACGTGCTCTAAACTTTGCTCAGTCGTCGCCGGCATGAGAAAGGATAGCCCACGATGTCCTCTGCCCGGCCCGATATCAGCGAAATCCGCCAGGCATGGAGGGACGCGAATCTCGCGCCGCTGTGGGAGAACGCGAGGGCGCATCGCCCGGCGCCAGCACCGGAACCCGCTCATCTTTGGTCGTGGCAAAAGATCCGGCCGCTGCTCTCCGCCGCAATCGACATCGCCTCGCCGGACGTGGTGGAGCGGCGCGTGCTGCAGCTCGTCGCGCCCAAACACCAAGACGAGCAGCGCACCTCGAGGACGCTCGCGGCCAATATTCAAATTCTCTTGCCGGGCGAAAAGGCGCGCCCACACCGGCACACGATGAATGCTCTGCGCTTCGTCCTCGAGGGCTCGGGTGCGATCACGGTCGTGGATGGCAAGCCCTGTCCCATGGAGGAGGGCGATCTCATCCTCACACCGGCATGGACCTGGCACGAGCATATCCATGAGGGGAGAGCTCCGATCCTATGGCTCGACGCGCTCGACGTGCCGTTCCAGCAATACGTAGGGACGAGCGCCTTCGAGTCCGGACCAGCCGCGCAGCTGCCCGAGACCATCCCAGATGCCGCCTTCTCCCTCGCGAATGTTGTGCCCGACCTCGACTACGCGGCCAAGGACTATTCCCCGGTCTTCCGCTATCCCTATGCAGCCGCTGCGGCCGCCGTCGCCGCCGCTCCGCCCGCGCGCGACGGCTCGCGGCGGGTGCGCTACATCAATCCGCTGACCGGCGGATCGGGAATGGCGATGATGGATTGTTTCCTGGTGCAACTCGACACGGGTGCCTTCACGCTGCCGTTCCGCACAACAGCCAGCTCGGTTTGCTGCGTGGTGGAAGGTTCAGGAGAAAGCCAGATCGGCAGCAACACCGTTCGCTGGAGCAAACGCGACATCTTCACCTTGCCGCAGGGTAACCGGATCGTTCACAAGAGCAGCGGCGGCGCGGCCCGCCTGTTTCAGGTTTCCGACCGCGATCTTTACGCGCGGCTCGGGCTTCTCAGAGAAGAATACGGAAATATCTCCGCTTAAACTTTCGTGCCGAGAGTGGCGCGGCACGCACCGAGCGCATGCGGAACTTATCTTGGGAGGGCGTGTTGCCCGCTCGGTGATGTAAGCCGCCCGGTTATCGCGGTTTGGTTCGAAAGCCCATGGCGCAGGTAGCAAACGAAACAACCGCCTCCGGCGCGCCCGCCTCGGTCAACGAGCATCCCTCGCGTGATAAATCCAACGTCTGGGCGCTGGCGCTCGGGAGCGTCGGTGTCGTTTACGGCGACATCGGCACGAGCCCCCTCTACGCATTTCGCGTGGCGGTCGCCGCTGCAGTCGAAAACGGGCCGCTCACGCGCGACATCGTATTGGGGGTGCTCTCGCTCATCCTATGGGCGCTGATCGTCGTCGTGGCGATCAAATACGTGCTCATTCTGCTGCGGGCCGATAACAGCGGGGAGGGCGGTACTCTGTCCTTGACGGCGCTTGCAACACGCGCGTTCGGCCGGCGTACCGCGGTGGTGTTCCTGCTCGGCGTCGTCGGCGCCTCAATGTTCTTGGGCGACGCTGTCATCACGCCCGCCATTTCCGTCCTCTCGGCAGTCGAGGGACTGACGCTGGTGACGCCTGCGTTCGATCACTACATCGCGCCATTGACCGTTGCCATCCTGCTGGGCCTGTTTGCTGGACAAAGCCGAGGAACCGCGCGGGTCGCGAGTTTCTTCGCGCCGATCATGGTGGTCTGGTTCGTCGCCATTGCGGCCGCCGGAATTTTCCACATTCGCGATGATCCTGGCGTGCTGGCGGCCATCAATCCGGCCTATGCGGTGGCGTTTGTCTATACGCACGGAGCGATCGGGCTGGTGACGCTCGGCCTTGTCTTTCTTGTCGTTACCGGCGCGGAGGCGCTTTATGCCGACCTCGGCCATTTCGGGCGCAAGGCGATCCGGACCGCCTGGTTCAGCCTCGTGCTGCCGGCGCTGCTGCTCAATTATTTCGGACAAGGCGCCAAGGTGCTCGCCGATCCGGCCGCAATCGAAAATCCGTTCTATCGGCTCGTGCCCGAAGCCTTGCTGCTGCCGATGGTCGTGCTGGCGACCGCGGCAACCGTGATCGCGAGCCAAGCCGTGATCACCGGTGCCTATTCGCTCGTACGTCAGGCCATTCAGCTTGGCCTATTGCCGCGCCTTGCCATCCTGCACACATCCGAGTCGCAGGCGGGACAAATCTACATCCCGCGCGTCACCGGCGCGCTACTGCTCGGAGTCTTGCTGCTGGTCGGACTCTTCCGCACCTCCACCGCGCTTGCGTCCGCATATGGAATCGCGGTCGCCACCACCATGGTGGTCGATGGTCTGCTCGGCTTCATTGTGATCTGGAAGTTCTGGCATTGGCCTCTGTGGCGGGTGGCCCTCCTCATTGCGCCCCTTGTCCTCGTCGATCTCGTCTTTTTCTCCGCCAATCTGCTCAAATTATTCGAAGGCGCTTGGGCGCCCATCTTGTTCGGCGCCTCGATGGTGCTGCTGATTCTGACGTGGCGCCGGGGTACCCACATCCTCGCCCGCAAAACGCGGCGCAGCGAAGTGCCGCTCGATACTCTGCTGGCAAGCCTGCGCAAGCATCCGCCGCATATCGTGCCGGGCACGGCGGTGTTTCTCACTAGCCAGCCGGAGTTTGCCCCCACGGCGCTGCTGCACAATCTCAAACACAACAAAGTCCTGCACGAGCGCAATGTCGTTCTCACCATCGTCACCACCGACACGCCGAGGGTGCCGGATGACGATCGCGTGAAGATCACGGAGCGCTCGTCCCACTTTAGCCTCATGGCGCTCAAATTCGGCTACATGGAAACGCCGAACGTGCCGAAGCGGCTGGCCCTTCGAGATGATGTCGACGTCTTTCTTCTTGTCGCGGCGCGCCCTCAAACCCGCCACCCATTCCGGTATGCCGCGCTGGCAGGACCGTTTGTTCATTGGCTTGGCAAAGTCGGCCAGCGACGCCACCGATTTCTTTCACATTCCGACCGGGCGGGTGGTTGAGGTCGGGACTCAGGTGGCGGTTTGAACTTTGGCGCTGTGGCGACACGACAAAAAGTGGGGGATGGCCTGACGGCGAGACCGAGTCTTGCGTCATCCGCGGGTCTCCCCTGTTGCTTCCGCAACGGCGGGAACAGACCGGCCGACCCGGCTCTGCTATAAGCGTGGCTCTATATTGCACTGCAGCATTCCCGGTGCCCCATGATTTCTCGGTCCACGGTTGCCGCCGCAGAACGCGGCGGCACTGTTTCCACCGAAGCACATGGCAAGCCGCGCGCCGGGCCGGGCTTCTTGGCCCTGACGCTGGGCACGATCGGCGTCGTCTACGGCGATATCGGCACGAGCCCCCTCTATGCGATGCGCGAATCCGTGGTGGCGGCGGTTGGGACGGGCAACCCGGCTAACGAAACCGCAGTTTTCGGAATTTTGTCGCTGATCATCTGGGCGCTCATTCT
>VAZQ01000326.1:3744-18168 GCA_005883115.1 Alphaproteobacteria bacterium
TGGTGTTGTGCGGCATCATCAGTGCCGCGCTGTTCTATGGCGACGCGATGATTACGCCGGCGCTTTCCGTGCTCTCCGCGATTGAGGGACTCAAGGTCGCCACTCCGGCTTTCGAGCCTTACGTGGTGCCACTTACCGCGCTCATTCTGGTGGTGCTCTTCGCGTTTCAGTCGCGCGGCACGGCCAGAGTGGCCACATTCTTCGGCCCGGTCATGCTGGTCTGGTTTGCTGCTATCGCCGTCGCCGGAGTTTGGCATGTCGTGCAAAATCCCGCGGTGTTCTGGGCATTCAATCCGGCGTACGGCATTGAATTCCTCGCAACCCACGGCATCATCGGCCTCGTTACGCTGGGCGCCGTGTTCCTGGTCGTCACCGGGGCAGAGGCGCTTTACGCCGATCTCGGACATTTCGGGCGTGCCCCGATCCGGACCGCCTGGCTCACGATCGTGCTGCCGGCGCTCACCCTCAACTATCTCGGTCAGGGTGCGCTTGTGTTGGCTGACCCTAAGACCATCGAGAATCCGTTCTTTCTGCTTTATCCGGACTGGGCTCTATTGCCGATGGTGGTGTTGGCAACCGCGGCAACAGTGATCGCGAGCCAAGCGGTCATCACCGGCGCCTATTCGTTGACCCGCCAGGCAATCCAGCTCGGACTGCTGCCGCGGCTTGAGATTCGCCACACGTCGGAGGCGCTGTCCGGCCAGATCTACATGCCGCGCGTCAACTTGCTGCTGCTGATCGGGGTTTTGCTGCTCGTCGCCTTGTTCCGTTCCTCGAGCGCGCTCGCCTCGGCCTATGGCATCGCGGTGACCGGCACCATGGTGGTCACCGTCACGATGGCGTTTGTCGTGATCTGGAAAGTGTGGCGGTGGCCGCCGCTAGCGGCGGCTGCACTGATTGTGCCGTTCCTGTTCGTCGATCTCACGTTTCTCGGTGCCAATCTGCTCAAGGTGGTCGAGGGCGGTTGGGTGCCGCTGGCGTTCGGCGGCTTGGTGATGGTGGTCATGTATACGTGGCGACGCGGCAGCCGGTTGTTATTCGATAAAACCCGCCGCCAAGAAATTTCACTCGATGAGCTTGTGCGGATGCTGGAAAAAAGGCCGCCCACTCGGGTGCCGGGCACGGCCGTGTTTCTCACCAGCACGCCCAATGCCGCACCGACCGCGCTCATGCATAGCTTGAAGCACTACAAAGTGCTGCACGAGCAAAACGTCATCCTGACGATCGAGACGGTAGATATGCCCCGAGTGGACCCCGCCGAGCGCGTGCGCATCATGAAGATCGGCGAGACCTTCGCCCGCGTGGCCCTGCGTTTCGGCTTCATGGAAACGCCGAACGTGCCGAGAGCGCTGGCAATCGCGCGCAAACTCGGCTGGACCTTCGATATCATGTCGACATCGTTCTTTTTGTCGCGGCGTTCGCTCAAGCCAGCTGCCCATTCCGGGATGCCCCGCTGGCAGGATCGCCTGTTCATCATGCTCACCCGCATCGCCAACGACGCCACCGATTACTTTCAGATTCCTACCGGGCGGGTGGTGGAGGTGGGAACCCAGGTGACGATCTAAGGGCGATAACGGTCGGCAAAATCTCGGGCGTAAATCCCTTGATTCTGAGCTGTTGACACGCGACTTGTTGCTTGCCGACCCGTGCCGAAAGTTTAAGGAGAGCAATTCCATGTCCGCCCAGCTTGGTCGAGATAACGTGCAAGATCTGCCGCCGGAAGAAGTGGCGCGGGGCCTTGCCGAGGGCAAGATTCTGCTGGTCGACGTGCGCGAGCCAAACGAAACCGAAGTCGAGCGTTATCCTGAAGCGTTTTATCTGCCAATGTCAGAGTTTGATCCGGCCTCAATTCCCGATCCGGCGGGGCGACGGGTCGTGTTTGCCTGCCGCTCAGGTAGTCGTTCTGTCACCGCGTCGCTGATAGCACAGGCTGCGGGGCTCCCCTACGATGCGCACCTTGCGGGAGGCATCAAGGCCTGGAAAGAACTCGGGTTGCCGACCGAGAGCTGAACGCGCTCCGCTGTGAGCGCGCCGTTTTGCCCCGCCAGGACTCTCGCCACTCTGCTCTTGAAAGGACTGTCGCCATGCGCCAAGCGATCCGGCTCGCCGCGCTCGCAGCCGTCTGCGTGGCAATCACGCCCGCTCATGGGCAACCGAAGGAGCGCATCCTCAACGTCTACAATTGGTCCGACTATATCGCGCCGACGGTCGTCGAGGATTTCACCAAACAGACTGGGATCAAGGTTCGCTACGACACCTTCGATTCCAACGACACGCTCGAGACAAAACTTCTGGCCGGCAAATCCGGTTACGATGTCGTCGTGCCGACGGCCTATTTTCTCGAACGCCAGATCAGGGCCGGAGTTTTTCAGAAGCTCGACAAGGCCCGGATGCCGAACCTCGCGAATATGTGGCCGGAGCTCTCGCAACGGTTAGCAGCGTACGATCCCGGCAACCAATACGCCGTCAATTACATGTGGGGCACGACAGGCATCGGTTACAACTTGCGAAAGACGCGTGAGGTCCTCGGAGCCAACGGCACAATCGACAGCTGGGACATCGTGTTCAAGCCGGAGAGTCTTGCCAAGTTCAAGGATTGCGGCGTGCATCTGCTCGACTCCTCGGACGACATTCTCGCGGCGGCCCTGCACTATCTGGGACTCGATCCGAACAGTGCCAACGAAACGGACCTGCAGACCGCGGCGGCTCTCGTGATGAAGATCAGGCCTTACGTCCGCAAATTTCACTCCTCGGAGTACCTCAATGCCCTCGCCTCCGGCGAGATTTGCCTGGCCGTCGGGTTTTCCGGCGATATCAAGCAAGCGCAAAAACGCGCGGCAGAAGCCAAGAATGGCGTCGACATCGCCTATGCCATCCCGAAAGAGGGGGCGCAGTTGTGGTTCGACAATCTCGCAATCCCGCGTGATGCCAGGAACGTTGCCGAGGCCGAAGACTTCATCAATTATCTGCAGCGGCCCGAGGTGGCGGCGAAGAATACGAACTTCATTTCCTACGCAAACGGCAACGTGGCGAGTCAAAAGTTCATCGACAAAGCGATCCTCGACGACAAAGGCATCTACCCGGACGAGGCGACGATGCGCAGGCTTTACACCATCAGCGCTCACGATCCGAAGACGCAGCGGCTGATCAACCGACTGTGGACCAGGATCAAGACCGGGAAATAGTCCACCAGCTCGACGCTAAGCCATTTGCTGTCATGGGCCTGGGTAATCGTCGCGAGGCGCCGCGCTCTCAGCGCCAGCGCCGGTGCACCCACAACCATTGCTCAGGGTGTTCACGCACCCATCCTTCGACTACGGAGGTGATCGCCTGCATCGTGCCCTCGATGTCGATCTTGCCGGCAGAGTCCCGCGCTGGTTCGATGGCTTCGGTGAGATCGATGCGAAAGCGATGGCGGTCGGGCAAGCGGATGATCCGGGTGCCATGAATCGGACACTCCACATGGCGCGCCAGGCGGGCAATGAACGGATTGGCTTTGCAGCGGCGGCCGAAGAAGGTCACGTCTACGCCGTTGACGTAATGTTGGTCGACGAGCATAGCGACATGGCCACCGGCCTCGAGCTCGCGCACGAGCCTCACCGGCGCGTCGAGCCCAGTTGGGACGAGGTTACCCATGCTACCTTTGCGGAGCTGGATGATGGCGTCGCTCACCGCGCCGATGTTGGGTCGGCGGTAAAGCACCGTCGCATCGAGCCGAAACTTGGCCGCAACTAGTGCCGGCAATTCCCAGTTGGCGAGATGCGCGGCAAAGACCAAAGCCGGCTTGCCGTCGCACCGCAGCCGTCGGAACCTGGCATCGACTTCTTCGGTGTAAAGGATGTCGCCCTCGCCCCGCGGGTCGGGATCGAACATTCGAAGCCGGTCGATATGGGGGAATTCGGCCGCAACGCGTCCGAGATTGTCCCAAACGCCGCGTAGGATGCCTTCGATCTCGTTGGCCGATTTTTCCGGAAAGGCAGCGGCCAGGTTGGCTCGGCCGATCCGGTGCTCCTTGAGCTTCGGGCCGAGCCGGCGCATCAACAGACCGCCAAGATCGGCCATCTGCTTGCGGTTGGTTGTGCGGATCGCCCGCAGCATGACGGCTGCCAACGATCCGAGCGTAGCGTCGACTCCCGCCTTAACCTGACTTTGCACCCGATGGGCGAGCGTTCTCGAGAGGGGCATGCGCGCTTGCGGCGGCTCGTCAAAACGCGACGAGAATCTTTCCGAACACCTGACGGCTTTCCATCCGCGCCAGTGCGCGCTCGAAGTCGGCGAGCGCAACCTCCATATCGATTACCGGCAACAGACCTTTTGCCATCTTGGCGAGACTCTCGCGGATGTTGCGCATGGAGGCGCCGAACGAACCAATGATGCGATATTGCTGCTGGAAAAGTTGCATCAGGTTGAGCGTCGTCGACGGTCCGGAGGTCGAGCCGCAAGTGACCAGGCGTCCGCCACGCTTCAGGCAAAGGAGCGAGCCATTGAAGGTATCCGCGCCTACGTGCTCGAAGACCACGTCGACGCCTCGCTTGGCTGTGATCTTGCGCACAACGCCCTCGAAGCGATCTTTGCGGTAGTTGATGACATGATCGGCGCCCAGCGCCTGGGCCTTCTCCGTCTTGGCATCGTCGCCAACTGTGGTGATGACGGTGCAGCCGATCGCCTTTGCCATCTTGATGGCGACCGATCCGATGCCGGAACCACCGGCATGCACGAGCACGCTCTCGCCTGGCTCAAGTCTGGCATTATCGAACAGCATGTGCTGCACGGTTGCAAAGGCGATCGGCGCGCAGGCGGCGTCGCGCAGGGCGACGCCCTTTGGAACCGGGATCACCAAACGCGCCGGCATATTGACGAGATCGCGGGCGAAGCCGTCGACGTGGAAGCCCATGATGCCGCCGACGTTCTCGCAGAGATTGTCGCGACCCTCGCGGCAGGCTTTACAGGCACCGCAGGTCAAGGCGCCGTACATGACGACGCCGTCGCCGGGGTGCAAGTCGGGGGCGTCGGGGCCGACGGCCGCAATCTCGCCGGCGGCCTCGACGCCGACCACGATCGGCATCTTGCGCTTCGCAAAAGCCATGCCGCGGTAGCTCCAGAGGTCGAGGTGGTTGAGGGCGACTGCCCTGATCCTGATCTGCACCTCGCCCGCCGATGGTGCTGCGGGCGCGGTGACATCGGCAAGCTCAACCTTGCGATCGGCGACCAGCGTGAGCGCCCGCATGCGTCACGCGGGCTCGCGGCTCATGACCAGCGAGACGTTTTGGCCGCCGAATCCGAACGAGTTCGATAGTGCGTGCCGGACCCTGGCATCCCGCGCCGTGTTCGGCACGACGTCGAGCGGGATGGCCGGATCGGGAAGGTTGTAGTTGATCGTCGGCGGCAAGCGTTGATGCTCCAGGGTCAGGAGCGCGAACACGGTCTCCACCGCCCCAGCCGCGGATAACGTGTGCCCGATCATTGATTTGTTCGAGGAAATCGGAATTGCTCGCGACCGCTCACCGAACACTGATGCGATGCCGAGATATTCCATCTTGTCATTTTCGGGCGTCCCGGTGCCATGCGGGTTGATGTAGTCGATGTCGTCAGGCGCAAGACCGGCATCCGCGACCGCGTTGCGGATGCAGCCGATGATGGCTTTGCCGTCGGGGCTCGAGCGGGTGCGGTGGAACGAGTCTGCCATCTCGCCGCAGCCCGCCAATACGCCGAGGATTTTTGCCCCACGTGCGGTGGCGGATGGGTAGCTCTCCAGCACTAATGCCGCGGCTCCCTCCGCCATGACAAAACCGTCGCGGTTCTTGGAGAACGGCTTTGCCGCTCCTTGCGGTGGATCGTTGGCGGTCGATAGCGCCGAGAGGAGCGAGAAGCGGATCAGCGATTCTGCATTCACAGAGCCATCGGTGCCGATGCAGAGCGCGGCGTCGGTCTCTCCGCGACGGATCGCCTCGACCGCGAGCTGAATTGCGCTCGCTCCAGAGGCACAAGCGGTCGAAACGGAAATCGGTGAGCCCTTGGTCCCGAAGCGCTCCGCGAGATGCTCGGCCACCGAAGCGAAAAGGCATCGTTCGTGAATGGCACGAAAGCGGCCCGACGCGCTCGCTCGCAGAAGATCGTCGTATCCGAGCGCGTCATTGGCGCCGGAGCCGACCGCCAGCGCGTCGCGGTGCGTCCACTCGATCTCGACCGGGGCGACCGCAAGAAACAGCGGGCCTGGAAAGTCGCTTTTGTATCCGATGCTAGCCTGATCAATCGCCTCCTCCGCGACCACGGCCGCCATGCGCTCGCCGAGCTCGGTTGAGCAGAATGGCTCGACCGGGATGAAGTCCACCGTGCCCGCAATCGTGGTCTTGAGGCCTTCGTTGGCAAAGCGGGTGATGCGGTGGATGCCCGACTCGCCGGCCGTGAGCTTGGCCCAATTGTCGGCTTTGCCCGCACCCAGCGAGGTAATCACGCCCATGCCGGTGACCACCACGACCGGTTGCCCGCTGTTGCCAGATGCCATTCAAGCCTCCTCAGCTGACCGCTTCGATAAGCGCCATGCCCTCTCCGCGCCAGTGACCGACGGACGTGACTGCGACCCGGTGGAGCGGGCCTTCATACTCCCGTTCGAGTCCCGAGGAATCCGGCGGCGGGAACAACTTTTCGCGACCGAGCACAAGCGTGGCAAGCGCAATGTTCATGGCAAATTGCGGCTCAAACCCGTGTCCGAGCAAGCTGCCCGTTGCCCGCACCGGTACGCCGGGTAGGGTCTCGAGCCATGCGCGCTCCTCGTTCGTCGCCGGCTGTGCGCCGGTTGCGCCGGAGATCACCGCAATATGTGCGGGTGGCCCCTGCGGAGCGAGGCTTTGCCACATGCGCCCCAGTGCAGCCGTGATTGCGCCGGCCGGGCGCGGAGATCGCTCCGACAGCACCCGCAACAGCCGCCCGAGCGGCTTCGCGTTGCGCGCCTGCGCATGCCCGCGCGACTCCAGAACGAGGAATGCCCCGAGCGAGCCGAGCACCATGCCCTGTTGACGCTCCCAGACCGGCTGGAAGCGTCCGCGCAACATGTGTCCGCCCGCGTCATAGAGCAGCAGCAAGTCCTCCCGCTCGCCGTTATGCGATCCGCCGACCAGCGCCAACTCGCTCTGTCCGGCGGTTATGCGAGCGAGCGCGATGCGTACCGCGTCGACGCCTGCCGCCTCCTCGCCCATGAAGGTGCGTGAGGAGCCGGTGACGCCGTGGACAATGGAGACGTTGCCGGCGAGCAGATTGGAGAGTTGCGCCAGGAACAGCGTCGGCCGCAAGTCGCTCATGAGCCGCTCGTTGAGAAAGGCGTCCGGGTTGGCGGATTTGCGCTTGTTGCTCAGGATTGCAACGTCGACCGCGACATCGCGCTCGCCGCCGCCGGCGGCCACAATCATGTCCATGCGCGCAAGCAACTCGCTATTGCCTTTGACGCCGGCGTCTGCCAGCGCCAGCCCAGCGGCATAGGTGCCGATCCGCTGCCACGGCTCCATTTGGCGCTGATCGCCCTTTTTCGGGATTTGCTTGTCGAGGTCGAGCGGAGCGAGCGGATGGACGAGATATGGCGCGAAGCGTTCGGCGTCGATCTTGACTCGTCGTTCCGTCAGGCCCTCCCAATGCGCCTGCGCCCCTTCGCCGAGGCAAGACACGATGCCGATGCCGGTGATCCAAACCTCGCGTGGCACCTCAGCCATGAGCGAGGGCCCCGATGGGGAACTCGAGGATCGCGGCCATCTTCTCCATGCTGGCTCGGAACTCGGGGTTGGGAAATTCAACCAGCCGGAACGTGATCTCGGCGTTGCACGCGAGCTTGCTGCCGCAACGGATCTCGGCCCTGGTGACGGCATAGCCTGAGCCTTCGTGCAGCAACTTGGCCGAGAGCGAAAGGCTTTCCCCGGGATGGACGAACGAGCGCAGTTTCGCCTCCTTAAGCGCGGCGAAGAACGGCATGCGCGAGAACCTGGTCACGGCAATAACGAGCCAGCCCGAGGTCTGCGCCATTGCCTCGATGAGTAGCACGCCAGGCATCAGCGGATAGCCGGGAAAGTGCCCCTCGAAGATGGTGGACGCGCTCGGAACCCGCGCCTCAGCGCAGATCGTCTGCTGGGCAAGATCGAGATCGACAATGCGATCGATAAGCTGAAAGTACTCGAGGCGCATGCGAGCGCATCAGGCGCCCTTGACAGCGACAAGTTCGTCGATGCGGGTGCAGAGGTTGTTCAGTTGAAAATATTGATCAGTCGTCGCCTTGCCGTCGTTGACTTCTTGCGTCCACTGCTCCAGCGGCATTTTGATGCCGAACGCCTTATCGATGGCAAATGCGATGTCGAGAAAATCGAGGCTGTCGATGCCAAGGTCATTGATGGCGTGGCTTTCCGGCTTGATCGTGTCACGCGGAATATCGCAGGTCTCGGAGATGATATTGGCCACGGTCTCAAAAGTCGAAGGCATCAGTAAATCCCTGATCGGTCACGCGTTTCGAGCGACCGCCGCCGACGTGTTTGCGATTGCGGGTCAGATCGCCCCGGAGCGGCCCATCTCCCCCGCGAGAGGTCGGCTGCCCGTATAGCGAAGAGGCCGCACAAGTTCAATGCCGCGAAAGTTTTGATGCTTGAACGCATTAGCCATGATTCCGATCGATCACGCTGCTCGTCCCCGTAAGGTCCTGCGCGCCTCGAAGAACGATCAGCGGTACCGCCAACCGTTAGATAATCCTGGCGCGGGCCCAGGCTGTCACGACTTCCGCGATCATGACCACGATGAAGATCACGAGCAGGACAAGGCCGGCCTCGTCCCAATAGAGATTCGAGAGGGCGGTATCGAGCGCCATGCCGAGTCCTCCGCCGCCGACGAGGCCAAGCACGGCCGATTCGCGCACGTTAATGTCCCAGCGAAACATCGAGATAGACAAGAACGCGGGTTTGACTTGCGGCCAATAGCCTTTGAGCAGGACGGCAAGCGGCGAAGCTCCGGTTGCAATCAGAGCGTCGATCGGGCCGGGCTTTGCCTCTTCGATTGCTTCCGAGAGAAACTTGCCCATGAAGCCGATGGAATGCATGGCGATCGCCATCGTTCCAGCAAGTGTACCGGGACCAAACACCGCGACGAAGAACAGCGCCCAAATCATCGCATGCACCGAGCGGGTGGCAACCAGGATGAAACGCCCAATGCTGCTGAGAATTACCGACCGGGTAATATTGCGCGCCACCATGAGCGCGACCGGGCTCGCCATTGCCACAGCGAGAATTGTGCCTAGCGTCGCCGTATGCAGCGTCTCGATCAGCGCCCCGTGCACGACTTTGGGGTACCACGCCCAGTCGATCGGCCACATACGCGCGAATAAATCGACGGTCTGTTGCGGCGCGTCGTACAGAAACTCGGGGATGATCTCGATGCTGCGCAGCGACCATACCAAGGCAATCAGCGCTCCGATATAGAAACCGGAGCGCATGATCCGCTGCCTGACCGTGAAGCGCTGCCAATGGCGCAAAGGGGCGTCTGCGGGTGCGGCAGTGGTGATCATTGAAACAGTCTGCGCATCCAGCCGGAAACGATCTCGCCCGCCATCACGACGGCAATGATTGCGAGCACGATGGTCAGCACGAAATCGTAGTCGAAGCGCTGAAACGCGGTGAACAGCGTCGCGCCGATGCCGCCACCACCGACGAGACCGACCAGTGCGGAATTGCGTAGGTTCGAATCGAGTTGGTAGGCGGAAAAGCCGATAAAGCGGGCCATCACCTGCGGCAGCACGCCCATGATCACCAGCGACAGAAATGGCGCGCCGGTTGCGCGCACTGCCTCGACCTAATGCATCGACATTTCTTCGGCCGCCTCGGCAATGAGCTTCGAAAGAAAACCCAGTGAGGCCACAATGAGGGCAAGGACACCGGCGAGCGCACCGAAGCCGACCGCCTTCACGAACAGGATGGCGATGATCACGGGGTGAAAAGTGCGGAACAGTCCGATGAGCGCGCGTGCCGCCCATGCTAGCGGCAAGGGCGAAAGGTTGCGTGCGGCGGCAAGCCCGAGCGGAAACGAGAGCAGCACACCCAGCGCGGTCGCGATGATGGCGATCTGCAGGCTTTCGAGCATCCCGTCGTAGAGGAGTTCGAGCTTATCGGGAGCGAAATTCGGGGGAAACATTCGCGAAACGAAGCGTGCTCCGTGGGCAAAACCAGCCACGAGGCGCTCTCGGTTGATGTCGAGAATCGAGCAGGCGTAGGCAACGTAGAGCGCCACCGCGATGCCGGTGATGCGTGCTGGCCAACTCGGCGGGAAGGCGACGCGAGGCGCGGCGGAGGAGGGATGTTGCGAGGAGGCGGGACCGTCAGTCATGCCTTGCGCAGCTCTGTCGTCGCGTCGTCACTCGAGCCAGCCCTCGCCGCCGTAAATCTGCAACAGGCGCGCGTCTTCGAGCGCCCGCGGCGGCCCATCGAACACAATCTCGCCTCTCGACATGCCGACGATGCGATCGGCGAAGCGCCGAGCTAGCTCTACGTTGTGAATATTGACGATCACCGGGATATCTCGCTCACCGGCGCGACGCGCGATCAGCTCCATGATCTCGGCAGATGTCTTTGGATCGAGCGAAGACGTGGGCTCGTCGGCCAGCAGGAGGTCGGGCTCCTGCATGAGAGCGCGTGCAATGCCGACGCGCTGGCGCTGGCCCCCGGAGAGTTGGTCTGCCCGGTGTGTGGCAAGCTCGCCCAGTCCGACCGCGTCGAGGAGATGGAAGGCGCGGTCGATGTCCTGCGCCGGAAACCTGCGCAGCCAAGCGCGCCATACCGGCACGTAGCCGAGCCTGCCGCACAGCACGTTCTCGATCACCGATAGCCGCTCCACGAGATTGTATTCCTGGAACACCATGCCCATGCGACGGCGTGCGATGCGCAGTTCGCGGCCGTGAAGCCGCGCCAGATCCTGCCCGCGAAAAATGATTTCGCCTGATGTTGGATCAATCAGCCGATTGATGCAGCGGATCAGGGTCGACTTGCCGGTGCCGGAGGGACCGATGATCGCGGTCATGCCGCGCGCTTCGACGGTGAGCGAAACGTCTTTGAGCACCGGTTGCCCCGCGCGATATTCCTTGCGCAGGTTCCGGATCACGAGCGCGCGGTCAAGCTCTGCCGCCGCCGGCCTGAATGGGATCGAGGCGTCCATGTCGCCCGCGCGCGCCGCGACGGGTCACTGTTTCGGTGCCGGTTGCGGTTGCTTCTTTTTCGCCAGTTCCTGGGCTTCACGTTTCGTCTCTGCCTCGTAAGCGGGCTTGTTGTAGGGCGTGGCCGAGGCCTCCGCGATTTCACGCACCACCTTCCACGTATCCTTGTATGTGATCGGAACGAAGCGGTCGTCGCCGTTGAATTCCTTGCGCATGGATGGCGGGAAGTCGAAGGCGAAAAAACAGCCGCGGATCTTCTTGGCGAGATCCGGGTGGAGGTCGTGCGCATGGGCGAACGACGAGGTCGGGAAGAGCGGGCTCGTGAAGATGATACGGAAGTCGTCGGCCTTGAGCGTTCCCCGCGCGATCATTCGCTCGAATACGTCGGAGGCAACCCCAGCCATGTCGTAGTCACCGGAGGCGACGCCAAGCGCCGATTTATCATGCCCGCCGGACATCATTGGCTTGTAATCCTCGTTCGGCTTGAGCCCTTCGGGCGGATAAAGCACGAGCGGCGCGAGGTTGCCTGAATTGGACGACGGCGATGTATGGGCGACGCGCTTGCCCTTAAGATCGGAGAGTTTCTGGTAAGGGCTATCCTTTCTCACGATCGAGATGAGGTGATAGCCGTGCGGCCCTTTCTCGCTCCCCTTGGCCGCGAACGGCACTGCGCCGGCGAGATTGACGGCGAAGCCGGTCGGCCCGGTCGAGAAGCCAGCGATATGCAGGCGGCCCGAGCGCATGGCTTCGATCTCGGCCGAGTTCGACTGCACGGGGTAATAGACCATGCGCTTACCGGTGCACTGCGCGAGAAAGTCGGTGAACGGCTTGAACACATTCTGATAGACGGCCGGATCTTCAACCGGCGTGTAGGCAAAAACCAGCGTTGAAGGGTCCCTGAGCTTCTTCGGATCGCTCGGCACGTCCGCGACAAGATCGTTGTCATCGTCGCAGTAGAGTGTATCGAGCTGCCCGCGATTTCTACACTCCTCGGCGACGGCGATTGTCGCGCCTGCCAGAATCCACACGCCAATGGCGCTCACGCCCGCCCGCGCAATGCGTCGCCACAGCTCCTTCATCGTGTCCTCCCCGCGCGAGCTTGCATCGCGCTCTCGCAACGATACGCGCCGCCCCGTAGCCGGGCAACGGCAAGCATTGAACTTTCGCAGCTTTCGGCTGCGGAACCAAAGCGCGCGTGAGCGATTATCGCGCCAAGGATCGCGGGGGGTTTTAACGGCATCGCTGCCTATTAACCGCCGCATTCGGGAAGCGAGGCGCTCGGCCGCTCAAAGCGGCCGACAAAACGCCGTCGTAGTGAAAGGAGGTCGTGATGAAAGGTAGAATGATGCTGTGTATTGCGACGATCTTAGGCTGTGCGTTTTCTCCCACGAGTGTCACATCATCCCTAGCAGAGCAGGCCGGCATCGCATCGGTCTATTCCCACGAAAGCGGAAGCGCGACGGCAAACGGCGGAAAGCTCAATCACGCGGCGCTCACCGCCGCCCACCGCACGCTGCCGTTCGGCAGCAAGGTTAGGGTCACCAACAAGAGCAATGGGCGCAGCGTGATTGTGACCATCAATGACCGCGGTCCCTTTGTCCGCCGTCGAATTATCGACCTATCGCCGGCGGCGGCGCGGAGTCTGGGATTCTCCGGGCTTGCGCAGGTCGGCATCGATGCCAGTCAATAGGCCGGGCGCTTAACGTTCGAGCGCGTGCGCGTCGATCGGCGCGCAATTGCGTCGGCCGGACAAAAGACAGTCCTGGTTCTTGCGCATATCGGCGATTTGCATCGCCAGCCACACGCCTGCGAGCGCCAGGACAATGGTGAAAGCCAGGGCTGCGAGGTTGACCACCATGCGGTGCCGATAGGTATCCTCTCGCTCTTCCCCGCCTTCGTATTTCGAGAACGCTTCGTTCGGCGGGTCGGGCGGCTCCGCGGGCCGAGGGGCGCGGCCGCTTGCGCCAAGGTCGCGCTGTCGGAATGGGACGACCCGGTGGTCATCGTCTGTCGTTTGGGACCGCTGAGCTGCCACGTGCGATTCCGGTTCGATCGAGGTTTTCTCGCGCCTCTATCGGCGCCAGCGCGAGATTTCAAGCAGAACCGAAATCACATTCGCGACAAAGCCTTGCGCCTTGGAAGCAGTTTCTGCCCAGCCGTCTGCTCGCCGGGCGAAGAAAAAAATTCCAGTTACTAAGCCCTAGATTCCTTGTCCGCTCCGCTGTCCTGGCCTAAATTTACAGGAAATTTACGGGAGCGCAGCTCAGCGCGATTATCTCCTGCATTGCAGTGGGATAGAGCGTGCCGCGAATAAAAATGCCGCCAACGAGCGGTGCGGTCGCCGGTCGGCGACCGAATAATCCCGGCGCGATGCGCCGGCAGGGAGAAAGCGCCTGAGCGTCGCAATGTCCGACGTCCTCTCAGCTTTGCCGCACGTTTCCGGCCACGACTTTTCGTGGCTGGCGCAATTTTTCTCACTCCTGGTCCTACCGTTCGCGCATGAAGATCTCGCAGTCATTGTTGGCGCGTATGTCGTGGTGAACGACATCATGCCCGTGGGGCTCGTGGCGCTGTGCATCTACACCGGCATGGTGGCGAGCGACGTCGCCCTGTACGGGATTGGCGCCGGCGCAAGGCGTATGCCCTGGCTCAGGCGCCTTGCGATCGATGACCACGTCCGCACTTTTGCCGCCATGCTCAAGCGCAATCTCTTTGGGATCGTGGCGCTCTGCCGCGTGGTGCCTGGCGTGGTGTTCGTCCCCTTCGTTGCCTGCGGTTGGGCACGCGTGCCGCTCGCCCGCTTCATCACGGCGAGTCTCATCGTTTCCGCACTTTATCTGCCGCTCATCCTCTGTATTGCGATCTTCTTCGGCGACACTCTCGACAGTCGCGCCGGTTGGTGGACGTGGCCATTCCTCGCTTGCGTGATGTTGGCGATCGGATTTCTGCGTCGACAGGTGTTCAACTTCCATGAGGATGCGGGCGGGCGAGCAGCGAAACTCGCTCGCCGCGACCTCCGCAAGGCGGCTGCGAACAATCGCGTCCCGCTGGGACTCTTCTATCTTGGTTTGATCGCGAGCTGGATCGGGTTTGCGGCGAAGTACCGGTCGTTGACTTTGCCCATCATCGCCAATCCTCGCCACTCGCGAGGGGCAATCTGGGGCGAATCGAAGAGTGCCTATTTGTTTGATGTGACAGGGCCCGAGCGGAGGCATGTTGCGGAGTGCGTGGCAGTCATTCGCAGCGCCGGCCGT
>VAZQ01000326.1:18207-18678 GCA_005883115.1 Alphaproteobacteria bacterium
CGTCGCGAAGCCAGACATCGGCCGCCACGGCGCATGCCGGCTCGATGATGTCACGGCGCTGCGCGAATACCTGCGACGTTTCCCGTCCGGCCAGAGACTCCTTCTCCAGCGTTTCGTCCCCTCTGCCGGCGAAGCCGCGGTGCTCTATGCCCGGCTGCCAGGCGCTCAGAGCGGCAGGATGCTTTCCTTCACTTTTCGCCTGGATGGCCATTGGCGCGATGCCTGGCACCATGTCACGCCGGAGCTCGAAGCGCGGATCGAGGCCATTGCGCGCAGCATGCGCGAATTCCATTACGGACGGTTCCACCTGCGCTTCGCGTCGATCGACGATTTGATGCGGGCGGAGAATTTTTCGGTGGTCGAGATCACGGGCGTTGGCGGCGGCACTACGCCGGATTGCGATCCGTTGTTGCCGGCGACGGAGCTCTACCGCCGGCTGGTCGACCAGCAGCGCATCATGTTCCTCATCGG
>VAZQ01000326.1:18718-25103 GCA_005883115.1 Alphaproteobacteria bacterium
GACGTTCTTAAGTCGCTCTTCCGGCAGAGCCAATTCAGGCGCCGATATCCAGATCCGGCCTCCGCCTGAATTTTCTCGCCCAAGCGGGGCGAGAGCACCCAAGCCGGCCGTGAGGTCACTCCGCGCGGCGCCCCCTGCGAGCGATGGCAGCGGCGCCGAGTCCACCCACGGCCGCGAGCGGTAGGCCGATGTACCAGCGTTCGCGTTCGCGCCCGCGCGTGCGGAGGTAATCAATGACGAAACGCTCCCCGCGGCCCATTTCGGTCAAGGTCTGTTGCATCGAACCCATGCGGCGAAGTTCGTCTGCTGTGAGCTCGTCGCCGTCCCAGCGCGACTGCCGTTCGCGGTCGTAGAGCTGGTCGATCTCGGCCTTATGCCGGCGCTCGGTCAGCGCGGCTTCGACATAGGCTGCGCGCTCGCTCGCCGTCATGAATCGATCGGGTCCGATTCCCGTGGCCAGCTCTATTGCAGCCAGAATGGGATGATCGCCGGCCGGGGCGACGACCACCCAAGCACCCGAGAGGCCGAGCAGGGTGCAGAGGATGAGCCCGCCGAGGTGTAGTCCGAATCTTCGATTGCGGCTGCGCTCCGCCGCGCGAGCGGTGATGAAGGCGCGTATGGCCCCGGCGATCACCAGCGCCGCGGCAAATGCCATCACGGTGACCGCACCGGTCGGGGCATCGAGCAGAAAGGAGCCGAATATTCCGGCCGCGCTTGCCGCAGCGCCGGCGATCCAGCCGATCGCGAGCGCCACACCGATGTGCGGCGAAAACAGGTTGCCAATGAGAGCCGGCACGATGAGGAAGCAGAACACCAGCAACACGCCGGCAGTAGCGACTGAGGAGGTTACGACCAACCCGAACGACAGATAAAAGACGAGGTCCCAAAACAGGTATCTGCCGACGTCTTTGCGCCCCTCGTCATTTTCTGCGGCCGCGAGCAAGGGTCGTCGCAAGAGGCAATGAACGATACCGATGATGCTGTAGAGCAGGACGAACTTGAGCAGTTCGTCCGCGGTCACCGAGAGAATGCCCCCCACCAGCATCTTCTTGACGTGCTCGGCGCCTTGCGGGGAGCGATCCACGACGAGGACGGTGGCGGCGGTGGCGAACACATACAGCACGCCGATGAACGCCTCCTGCCGCACGCTGCGGGCCATCCCGCGGCTGGCGGTGAGCAACAGCGCGCCCACGGCGGTGAAAATGAGCGTATAGGCGTATGCACCGGCGCTCTGCATCGGATGCCCCGCGACCACGGCCACGGTAGCTCCCAGTGCCGAGACCTGCGCCAGCGCAAGGTCGGCGAACACGACGTTGCGCCGCAGCACCTGGAGACCGAACCACGTGTGAATGCCGGTGAAGACGACGGCGGCTGCCAGGGGCAGCGCCGCGAATGCGAGTACGTCCTCAAACATGCGCGCTCATTTCGATGCGGCCGCCAGCGCTTGCGCCAACGTACTCACGTTGTAATCGAAAAGCGCGACGTAGTTCGTGGTCGCGGGCATGCTGCCGACCGACGGGGCGAGCTTGACGACCGCCGCACCGGTCCGCCGCGCCAGCAACTGCGAGGCCTCCTCCGGCTCGAACGGCTCGTGCACGATCAGGCGTATGCCCTGTTCCCGCATGATCGCGTAAAGCTTCGCGAGCCGCGCCGGGCTCGGGGCGACCCCTTCCTTGACCTCGATCACATCGACGACATTGAGCCGGAAGCGGCGCGCAAAATAAGGCCAGGTGTTGTGATAGGCGATGAGGCGGGCGGCGCGATGTGGTGCGAGCAGCTGCTCCCATCCGGCGAGACTTGTCCTAAGGCGCGAGAGAAAGCCGCCGCGGTTGGCGATGATCTTCGCGGACGTTTCCGAGGATACGCGAATCATGGCCTCTGCAATTCCGCCGCTGATGATCTCTGCATTGGCAGGATCGAGCCAATAGTGTGGATTGGCGAGGCCATGCGCATGGGCGTCGCGGCTGGCGGGGTCCAGGCGCGATCCTTTGAGTTCGAGCAGGGGAATGCCGACAGAGGCGTCAACATAGCCGACGCCCCCCCGATTGACGGCAGCATCGCCTTGCATCGACAGGAGCTTATCGAGCCAGTGATCGTAGCCGAGCCCGACCCGGACCACGATTGAAGCGCCCTTGAGCTTCGCGAGGTCCGAAGGCCGAGGCTCGAAAGCTTCCGGATCGGCTGCCGGCGGAATGATCGTCTCGACCTGCGCGAGATCGCCGGTTATTGCCTCGGCAAGGCTCGCGAGATCGGTGGTGGTGGCGACCATGCGCATGCTCGCCGCCGCGCTCGTGCCAATGAGCGGCAAGCCGAGGATCGATAGGAGGAGGAGCACAAGGCGCGGGCTGCAGCGCCCGCGCCCTCTGCCTTTCGTGATCGCAGCTGCCCCGGCCGTCACCGTTTCGCGACGAAGATGCTCTTGGGGAGCAGACAGTGCACGTTCTTCTCGCCGTCCGAGATGGCGCCAACACGGCAATCCATCGCGACGCTGGCGAGTCCATAGGCGTCGAGGCGCGCGATTTTCTTTTCGCTCTCCAGCCACTTGATCATGCCCATCGAGGCCGTATCCATGGCCTTGTTCAGATCCGCATCCTTCGCGTGCGAAACATAGTATTTCGCCGTCTCTTTAGTCGGGCGTTCCATATCCTCCCGGCGCGCCCTGTCCTTGGGATTGAGGCAGTGAATGCCCTTCTTGATGTTGACGACCTGCGACACGCGGCAATCGGATATGGTCGGCATGAGTCTTGCCGCCTGATCGGCGGAAATATTGCGCTGCTCGGCGAGAAATTTGACCGTTTGCGCCTTGGCCTGATCCCACGCCTTGTTCAGATCCTGATCAAAACCCATGGTGACCCACGATGTTTTGGTCTCGATGCGCGGGAAGTCGAGCGGCCTGCCTTTGACCACCTCGAGCGTGAGGTTGAGTTCCTTATAGGCGGTTTCGACCGCCGTCAGGTTGACTTCGCCATTGCCCTGCGCGGCATGGGAATCGCCCGACCACAATAGCGCGCCGCGCACGTGCACGGGCACGTAGAGTGTGGTGCCCTCGGAGAAGTCGCGGATATCCATGTTGCCGGCGTATTCTCCCGGCGGGACCGAACTGTATCGTCCGGGTTCCTTGCGGGCTACGCCGAGCGTGCCGGGGAAAGGCTTCAGCGGAATCTCGATGCCCGGCAGAAACTCGGTGACCTTTCTGTCCCAGTCGAGATAGAGATACTTCACCTGGCCGTCTTCATAGACTTTCGGAAACTCGCCGAACATCCCAGGCACGTTGAAGTTCGTGGCATAGGCGCGCGGCACGATCTTATTGATGGTGACCTTGAGCACATCGCCGGGCTCGGCCCCCTCGATATAGATCGGTCCAGTGAGCGTGTGTGGTCCGCGTCCGGGGTAGTCGGTGCGCAACTTCTTGATCTGATCGATCGTCGTGCCGGGAACGACCTGGTTGTGGCTGTGCATCATCGTTTCCATGACGACGGTGTCGCCGGAATTGACGCGCAGCACGGGCGGTTGCGCATTGTCGAACCAGCCCCATTGCGTGGTTTCCAGCGTTGCCGGCAGTAGATGCACCTTCTTGCCGCTCGGCAGCGGGACCGTTTGCAGATTAGGATCGGGCGGACCGATCGGCGGCACCGCCTGAGTGGGCGCCGGCGCCGCTTGCTGCGCCGGCTGCTGCGCGCGGACGGCGCTTGCCCCGACAAACCAAGCGCCGCCGATGATCACGCCGGCGGCCGCGAACACAATTGACCCTCGCTTCATGCTGACCCCTCCTGAGATGCGGGTATTGTCGCAGTGAATTATACCAAAGAACGTGACGGCTGCCGCTAGCTCTCGGCAAAGGGAAGCGCTTCACCCGGTGGCGGCGACATCCGAAAAACGTTGAGTATCATCGATATCAGCACGTAATAGCCGAGGATGCCGACGAGTTCGACGGTGGCAGCGTCGCCGAGGAGGGCGCGCACGCGCGAGAACGTCTTATCGCTGACGCGCCGCGTTTTGTAGAGCTCCTGGATGAAATCGTAGATCGTACGCTCGTCCTTGGGGGCGGCTTTCGGCATGCGCCCCTTGTGCAGGTCGCGAATGGTCTGCGGCTTGACGCCGGCGCGCTCGGCTTGCGGCACGTGGGCGAACCATTCGTATTGGGCGCGCCAGAGTCTTGCCGTGACAAGAATCGCGAATTCGGAGAGCCGCGGCGGCACTCCGGTATTGAATCGACAGTGGCCGCCCAATCGCTGCGCGAGCTCGCCGAAGGCGGGTGCGTGCAGAAACACTGCGAATGGGCCGCGGATCGTTGTGCTGCTGCCGCGTGGACCGGAGCGAATCGATTGGAGCAGCGCGCGCTGGGCGGGCGCCAGTTGGTCCTCGCTCAGAATGGGGAGCCGTGGCGGCGCTACCTTTTTGGCAGATTTTTTCGCAGGCATAGGGCTTCCCTCTGTTGGCTTGGCTGACGCTGCGGCTGCACCTCGATCTTACC
Source organism: Alphaproteobacteria bacterium (assembly GCA_005883115.1). Taxonomy (GTDB): domain Bacteria; phylum Pseudomonadota; class Alphaproteobacteria; order Rhizobiales; family Xanthobacteraceae; genus VAZQ01. Next base: position 23,193 of record VAZQ01000326.1, read on the forward strand.
TGAACAGCAGCGACTTGATGATGATGGGCACGACCTTGGTGGGCTCGATGACGCTTCCGATGTCGACATAGTCGAACTCTTTGAGCTGCACGGCGTCGATCGCAATCACCTCGGCCGTCGGCGCGACCTCGTGCAGGATGATGCGGCCGAGACTCTTGCCGATGTCGCCGTCGATCAGCAGCACCAGCGGCATGTTCTCGTCAATGGTTCGCCGCAGCGCCGCGCATATGCCGGCCGCCACCGCATGCAGCCGTTCATGCGAGGGATCGCCGCGCCACGGGAACGAAAGCGCGACAGGGCTTTCGCCCTCCTCGAAGTCGGTGCGCGCGAGCGCGCAACGGACCCCCGCCGCGACGGCTTCGGGAGCGATCTTCCCGTCCAGAGCGAGTTCGCAGGTCAGCACGGGCAAGTTCTGCAGCGGCAATTTGCCGGGATCGGCGATGAGAATGGTGTTGCCGCTGATCTGGACCGAGAACTGCGCCGCGCCGATCACGGTCGCGCGAATGCCTTGGCCCGGGTCCCAGACCGGAGCAAGATCTTGCCGGTGCGCCAGCACATGGCGCAGCTCTTCGGCGAGTTCCAGACCGAGATCGCCGAACCCGCGCGTCTCGCGCTTGTAGACATACTCGCTGACGCCGCCGGAAAAGGTGATGGCGTCGATGCGCCTGTTGGCAAGCTCGGCCGGCCAGGCTTCGGTGACGAGCAGGGAGCGGGCAAGTTCGCCGGGCTGGCGCAGATCTATGAGGCCCATGACCATGCGGGCCATGCGTGCGGCGATGCGCCGGCGATCCGCCGGCATGAGCGTCATGCCGAGTGCGAGTTCGAGGTCGAGCGCCTTGGCGATTATTTGAGCCGGTTGCTCGATGCGCGCGAGGCGCCCAGCGCCATCCGCGACAATGAGCCGTCCGCCCACGGCAATCGCGCAGGTGGCAAGGATGCGCCCTCTTTCGGTCAGCGCGAGCTTGGTCGTGCCGCCGCCGATATCCACGTTGAGCAGCGTCGCGTTGTGCCCGCGCGAAAGCGCAACCGCACCCGACCCGTGCGCCGCCATTTGGCATTCCATGTGATGTCCGGCCGAGGCACAGACGAACTTGCCGGCTTCCTCGGAAAAAAGGTCGGCAATGGCGCGGGCGTTGCGCCGCTTTAGCGCCTCGCCGGTCAAAACGACGGCGCCGCTGTCGACCGTCTCAGGTTCGATGCCGGCGTAGGCGTAGCAGCCGCCGATGAAGCCGCCGAGATCGTCGACATCGATGGTGTAGTCTCCCCGGTAAGGTGTCAAAAGGATCGGCGATTGCCAGAGGATTTTTCGCTCGACGACGACGAAACGGCTCGACAGTGCGCTGGAAAGCCGCTGCAGATGCACGCGCGCGAACATCAGGTGCGATGTCGAGGACCCGATATCGATTCCGACCGTCGTCAGCTCGACGTTATCGGCACCCCAGGCGACTTCGTTGACAGCGGCATCGTCGGGGCTGACGTGGAGATGCTCGAATTCCAGATCGTGCATCGAGTTGTGCGTCGCGGCTAAGCCGGAGCTTTCGCGTAAGGCCGTTCGTCGATGAACTTGCCCATGCCGGACGGCACGCCGTGCTTGGCAAGTTCCTCGAGATAGATCGCATGGATGCGCGGGTCCTGGTGCTCGTATTCGATCTGGCAGCCGCCGTCCTTGACGCTGACGTCCATGCCCATGAACACCCGACGTTTATCGGCGGTGAAGGGGTAGCGAAGGCTGCCTAAGGCGACGGCGAGATAGCGCGCGGGTTCTGGCGCGGTGTTGAAATGCTGGTGAAGCATCTGGTCCGGCGGCGCGAACACCCATCCATGTTTCCAATCGATGCGCACGAAGTCCTTTTGCCCCTCGTACCACAAGAGCGAGAAGCCGTGGCCGGTGACGGCAAAGACGTGGAAATC
>VAZQ01000326.1:25124-33063 GCA_005883115.1 Alphaproteobacteria bacterium
TTATAGGTGCCCACCGGCATCTGCGAGGTATGCGCATGCATGGTGCCCTCGGCGAGGATGAACATCATGTTCGAACCGCCGGCGCCGCGTCCCTCCCAGGCCTTGAGCTCGAAGCCGGTGAGGTCGGGAACGAAATTGGTCTCCCACATGTTGCGGCCCGGGCGCACGGGAATGAACTCGCCTTCGCCGCTGAAGTATTTGGCCGCGCCCTGGCGTTCCGAAAACTCGTACGCGTTATCGAACACAAAGGATTCGTTGTGAAACAGATTGAGCACGAGCGCGAGGTCGTTCGTGGAGGCGAGCCGCGCGCGTTCGCGTCCGCTCGAATTGAAGTGCTGATAGCGGGCGTTGAGCGGCAGCGCGAACAGGCTCTTGGGCCCCCATTCGAAGCTGTGCTTGCGTCCGTCGCTCGCTTCGACGGTGGTGTTGCCGTGTCCGGACAGCACGTAGACCACCTCCTCGAACAGATGCTTTTGCGGCGCCGACTTCCCCCCCGGGGGAAGATCGAGGATGAAGATGGAGACGAAGTCGCCGCGTCCCTTCAAGTGCACGATGCCGCCGTCGACCCCAAAGCGGGACCATGGTGCGGTCGGAACCTCAAGCAAATCGACCCCGAAATCCTCGGTGACCGGCACGCCTTCCTGCGCCGCCCACGAGGCGTAGGGGTCGAGCAGCATCTTGGGGTGCGGGATATCTGTGACCGGCTTATTCATGGGCGACCTCGAAAATCCGCGTTTTCCTATCCAGGCTGAGCCGTCACCCCCTGCGCGTCAAGTGTGGCGCTGCCCGCCCTTCATCGACACGGTGCAAGAGACGCTCGCTTGGATTGCCATGGTGGCTTTTGATCGCCCGTCGCGCTTTCTTGCGGCGCTTGCCGCATTGCGCGCGGCGCGGGCGACGGGGTTTTCGGCTGCCAAGCGCGCGTGCTAAGCCTCAAATGTCGCTCAAGGGCACCGGGGACGGCAACTAATGGCCAAGCTGCAGCTTTCCTTCGCGTGCGGCCTCTACGACCGTATGCAGCCGCTCTATACTGGCGCGGTCGGGGTCGAAGGCATCGATCTCAATTTCATCGCCATCGATCAGCCGCGACCGATCTTCGATCGGATGGCCGGCGGGGAGGAATTCGACGTCGCCGAGTTTTCAAGCTCGGAGTTCGTTCAGCGGTTTGCCAACAAGCAGTGCCCGTTCGTCGCCATTCCGGTGTTTCCCTCGCGCGCGTTCCGTCACGGCTTCATCGCCGTACACCGCAAGGCCGGCATCAAGACGCCCAAGGACCTCGAGGGCAAGCGCGTGGGCGTTCCGTTGCTGACCATGACCGCGGCCATCTACATCAATGGCCTGCTACAGCACGAATACGGCGTCGATCTTCGGAAGATTCATTGGGTGCAGGGCGCCATGAATACCGGCGGCGCGCATGGCAGTCCGACCGTTCTGCCGCTGCTCAAGTCTCTGGCGATCGAGCAAAACACGTCGAACAAGTCGATGAGCGATCTCCTCGAGGAGCGCGCAGTGGATGCGACGCTCGGCACGAGCCTACCCGAGGCCGTCCGCACCAATCCGGACGTCGTGCGCCTGTTTCCCAATTACGTGGAACTCGAAAAGGCGTTCTACAAGCGTACGAAGATTTACCCGATCATGCATCTCGTCGCCATCCGCAAGCAGCTCTACGAGAGATATCCCTTCATCGCGACCAGCCTCTACAACGCGTTTTGTGAATCCAAGAAGATCGCGCTCGAAAAGATGTTCAACTTGCGCGCGCTACGCTACATGACGCCGTTCCTGATGCGCGACATCGACGAGATTTACGAGCTGTTCGATGGCGATCCGTGGCCATACGGCATCGAACCCAACCGGCCGACGCTGGAAGCCTTCGTCACCTATCTCGTTGATCAGTCGTTGATCGCTGCGCCCGTTCCGGTGAATGATCTCTTCGTTCCAACCCACTAACGTCCTCAGCGGAGGATGAGTTACCCCCGGGGTCAGTAAAACATGGGCAGTCTCGACACCATCATTCAGGAGCTTGTCGTGGCCAATCGCATCCTCGCGCACGAGGATGTGGTGGACGCTTACGGCCATATCAGCGTGCGCAGCCCCGACAATCCGCGGCACTTTTTCATCGCACGCTCGCTCGCACCCGAGCTTGTCGAGCGCGACGATATCGTCGAGTTGGGCCTCGATGGGCAGCCGGTGCGGGAGGAGAGCCGCGCGCTCTATCTCGAACGCTTCATTCACGCCGCCATCTACGAGGCGCGACCCGAGGTCCAAGCGGTCGTCCACGCACACGCGGAGGAGATCCTGCCGTTCGGCATCGCGCGGGCGACGCCGCTTCGCCCGGTGATCCATTCGGGCAGCTTCATCGGCGCCAAAGTGCCGGTGTGGGACATTGCCGACAAGTTCGGCGACACCAATCTGCTCGTCACCAACATGGAGCAGGGCCGCGACCTCGCGAAATGCCTCGCCGGTAACAACGTCGCCTTGATGCGGGGTCATGGCTTTGCCTCGGCCGCGCCCTCGCTCATCGAGGTGGTGCGACTGTCGGTTTATCTGCCGCGCAATGCGCGCGCGCTGTTGCGCGCGAAGCAGTTGGGCGGAGAGATCACCTATCTGCGTCAGGGCGAGATCGACGCCCGCAATCGCGGCTACAGTCCCTATTCGCCGGAAACCTGGCGCGCCTGGGAGTACTGGGCGACGAAGGCCGGCTGCGGTCATATGCTGAACCAACCCGAGCACGCTCACGCGAAGAAAAAAGCGCCGAAGTAGTTGGGTCGCGGCAAAGCTTGGATTGCGCGAAGGTCAATCCCGCTACAGTGCTCCAAAGCAGGGCTGTGAGTCTTCGGCGGCAAATCGACAGGAATCGGGCGCCGCGCCCAAGGAGCGAGTGATGAGTGCAACGCCAGAGACTCTCGACAGCTATCTATCCGGCCGCTGGCAGCGGGGGCAGGGGATCGAAAGCACCCTCATCGATCCGGTTAGCGGCGATGAACTCGCGACTGTTTCGGCAAAGGGCCTGGATCTGAACTCCGCGCTCGAATTCGCGCGCCGAGAAGGCCAGCGCTCGCTGCGCAATATGAACTATGCGGAGCGCGGCAAGCTCGTCGGCGCCGTCGCCGACGTGCTTACCGCGAACCGGGCGCGCTACGAGGCGATCGCCATCGCCAATTCAGGCAATACCAAAATGGACGCCGCGATCGACATCGACGGTGGCATCGGCACCCTCAAATATTACGCCCGCCTCGGCGCCGGGCTGGGCGAGGCGCGTACGCTGCTCGATGAAAAGCCGGTGCGGCTCGCCAAGGCGGAGAACTATCAGGCCATACATCTGATGGTGCCGCGCCGCGGTGTCGCCGTGCACATCAACGCCTTCAATTTCCCGGGCTGGGCGCTGTGGGAGAAGGCCGCGGTATCGCTGCTTGCCGGCGTGCCCGTCCTTGCCAAGCCCGCCTCGGCGACGGCGCTCTTAGCGCATGCCATGATTAAGGACGTAATCGCGGCGGGCGCTTTGCCTGCGGGCGCGCTGAGCCTCCTCTGCGGCAGCGCGGGTGGGCTCCTGGAAGCGCTCACCAGCGAGGACCTCGTTGCTTTTACGGGTTCAGCCGACACCGCCGTGCGCGTGCGCGGGCATCCCAACGTGGTGGCCAAAAACGTGCCGGTGAATATCGAGGCGGACAGCATCAACGCGGCGTTGCTTGCACCGGATGCGTCGCCCGCCGGCGCGGCATTCGACGCCTTCGTGCGCGAAACAGTGCGCGAGATGACGGTCAAGGCGGGGCAGAAATGCACCGCGATCCGCCGCATCTTCGTGCCGGCGGAGATGGCCGATGCGGTCGCCGATGCGCTCTCGGGGAAACTCAAGACGACCAAGGTCGGCGACCCGCGGCAGGCGGATACGCGCATGGGGCCCCTAGTGACGCGCGCGCAGCAAGCGGCGGCATTCGAGGGGATCCGGCGCTTGGCCTGCGAGGCTGCAATCGTCTGCGGTGGCGCCGACGCCCCCGAGCTCGATGGCATCGACAAGGCCAAATCCGCCTTTGTCGCCCCGACCTTGCTCAGGCTCAAAAGCACGGACAACGCGCGAGCCGTGCATGAGGTGGAGGTGTTCGGTCCCGCCGCGACCATCGTGCCCTATCGCGGCGAGCAGGACGCCGCCGCGCTCATCGCGCGCGGAGGTGGCTCGCTGGTTGCATCGGTCTATGGCGAGGACAAGGATTTTCTCGCGCGCATGGTAAGCGAGATCGCACCGAGCCACGGTCGCATTCTAGCCGTCGATCCGGCCATCGCGACGGCGCATACCGGGCATGGGATCGTGATGCCGCAATGCAATCACGGCGGACCGGGCCGGGCCGGAGCGGGGGAGGAGCTGGGCGGCCTTTTTGGCCTGCGTTTTTACCATCAGCGCCTCGCCGTGCAGGGATCGAGCGAGCTGCTTGCGAGCCTTCAGGCCACGGCGGCAAGCATGCATTGAGCTGCGACCTCGGCGCGCTCGAACGGCGCGCTTGAATGGACTAACCTTGGCCGGTTCAGCCGCTGGTGGGTCGGTGTCATCCTCGGAAGAAAGAAAGGCGCGCAGCTTCGTCGAGCGCCACGGTTTGTGGGACGACGCGCAGTTCGAAGCAGCGGCGAGCGCCGACAAATGCATCGAGGAACGCGGGCTCGAAGTCGTGCGCCTGTCGTTTCCGGACCAGCACGGGATCTTGCGCGGAAAAACCGTGCTGGCGAACGAGGCGGCGGCCGCGATGCGCAACGGCTGCTCAATCACCACGACGCTGCTTGCCAAAGATACCGCGCACAAGACGGTGTTTCCGGTTTTCACGCCGGGAGGCGGCTTCGGCATGGCCGAGATGGAAGGTGGCGGCGACTTTCTCATGATCGCCGATCCCACCACCTTCCGCGTGCTCCCCTGGGCGCCACGCACCGGCTGGGCGCTGTGCGACATCTATTTCGCTAATGGCAAGCCGGTGCCGTTCTCGACGCGCCACCTTTATCGCCGCGCGCTGGAACGGCTGGCCGAAGCAGGTTTCGACTACCTGGCCGGCCTCGAGGTCGAGTTCCACGTCTTCAAGCTCGAGGATGCGCGGCTTGCGCCCGCCGACGCCACGTGGCCGGGCGAGGCGCCGCAAGTCAGCCTGCTCTCCCAAGGCTACCAGTACTTGACCGAAACGCGCTTCGATCAGATCGAGCCGATTCTCGAAATCCTGCGCCGCGAGGTCGTCGCGCTTGGCTTGCCGCTGCGCTCCGTCGAAATCGAGCTCGGCCCCAGCCAGTGCGAATTCACGTTCCAGCCGCAGGTCGGACTTGCGCCTGCCGATACCATGATGCTGTTCCGTAGCGCCGTGAAACAGATCTGCCGCCGGCACGGTTATCACGCGACGTTCATGACGCGCCCAAAGCTTGAGAACCTGATGTCGAGTGGCTGGCACCTGCATCAATCACTGCGCGAGCGGGCCTCGAGCGCAAACGCCTTGACGCCGAGCGATGACGACGTGCTCTCGCCACTGGGCCGACATTTTTTGGCTGGTCTTCTTGCCCATGCGCGTGCCGCGGCCGCATTCACCACCCCGACCATCAACGGCTACAAGCGCTATCGCGGGTATTCGCTGGCGCCCGATCGTGTGATCTGGGGGCGTGACAATCGCGGAGTGATGATCCGCGTGCTCGGCGGCGGCCGCGGCGATGGCGCAACCCGGCTCGAGAATCGTGCCGGCGAGCCGGCCGCCAATCCTTACCTCTATATGGCGTCGCAAATCGTGACCGGGCTCGATGGGATGGAGCGCATGCTCGATCCCGGGCCCTCGGCGGACACGCCCTATGAAGTCACGGCGCCGCTTTTACCCAAAACCCTCGAGGAGGCGCTCGGCGCGTTGCGCGCCGACGCTTGCCTCGCCGCCGGCTTCGGCAAGGATTTCATTGACTATTATCTGCACATCAAGGAGGCCGAGATCGCGCGCTATCGCTCCGAGGTGAGCGAGTGGGAACAACGCGAATATTTCGAGCTGTTCTAGGGCCTACTCAGAAGCCGGGTAGCGTGGGCAAAATCGCCTGACCAGAAACGGCGAGTAATCGTCCCGGCGATTTTGCCCAGGCGAACGTCCCGGCGATTTTGCCCAGGCGAAAAGAGCGCGTTGGCATTGCGTTCGACGTCGCTGCACACGGCAAAAACTTGAGAACGCAATGTCCAGCGTACAAGCTTCGACCCAGCACTCTTTGCGCGGCGATCTTGTGCCGGCGATGAACATGCACTAGGTTCAAACGGCCGTTTGAACTGGAGTGCTCCATGCCGCGCCAGAGAAAAGTCACGCGCGTCGCGCAGCTGACGCGGGAGAAGATCATCAAAGCGGCTTCGCGCGCGTTTGCGCGCGACGGCTACGAGGGCGCCAGCATCCGCGCCATCGTCGCCGCCGCCGAGGTGAACCAGGCCGCGATCAATTACCATTTCGGCAGCAAGGAGGGGCTTTATCGCGCCGTTCTGCAGACGGCCTTGCGCGCGCTGATGAGCGATGACGATGCGCCGCAGGCCGATAAGCCGTCGCGCGAAGTGGCTTTGCGGCGCTTCGTGCGCGGGCAATTGCGGCCGATGACCGCGCGCGACGAGCTCAGCGATTACGCCCGCATCTTCAACTGGGAAACGCTCAGGCCAAGTCCTGTCTTCCGCAAATTCATGGCCCGCGAGGTCGCGCCGTTCCTTGCTCGCGTCACCGAGTTGGTTCGTCGCTTTCTGCCCGCCAAAGCCACGGACAAAGAAGCCGGCGTCGGCGCGTTGTGGCTGTTCGGACAATGCAGCATCTTCGTGCGCAATGCCGAGCAGCTTGCCAACGCGCCATTTCAGCTGGAGATCGACGAGGGATTCGTGGACCGGCTTGCCGATACGATCGCCACCTGGGCAGCGGACGGCCTCGGCCGGCGACCAACAAAGAGGCGATTACGTGCCGCGCCTGCAGCGGCCGAGTAGCTATCCGAACCGCTGAGTGGCTCCTGCAGCGCGAAGTGCTTAAGCCAGCAGGTTTTCCCGCCGCCGACGAGCGCTGCTCAAGGTTCACGTCCCGCCTCCCCCGGGGCGCTAACTTTCCCCTGATTTGCCACGCCAGCCCTTCCTTTCCGCCTCGAAGTTGTCTCAAACGAGTGTTTGAAAATCAGTCAATCGTTTGAAAATTCGGAGGCGATCGTGAAATCCACCCTCTTATCGAGGTTCGCAGTCAAATTCATCGAGGTGGCGGGCGCAGGAGTCGCGAGCGCGCTGTGCGCCTATTTGCTCGGTCAATTCGAGCGCCACCCTGCAGCTGCGCCTGCAGCTGCGATCGTCCAGTTGTCGCCCGCGACTGCGGAGAAGGGGTTGCAGGAGGACCACACGCGCGTTGCCGACGTATCGACGCAAGTTTCGCCCCAGCCTGTGCCGAGTACGCCCATAATCGCCTCGGCGTCGGCGCTTCCGAAAGCGGCGCCGTCCGCCCCGGCCCGCCGAACTCAGAAGTTGGAGCAGGGGGCGAGGCCAGAGCCCAAGGCGCGCAACGGCGAGCCGCTGGCGATCAAGTCCCTCCCTGTCGCGTCGAATTCTGCGCCGAAGGCGGCAGGCCAAACCGTGCAGCCGCCCACGGGCGACGATCAAGCCGGCGCATGGAATGGCGGTGCCGAGGAGCGCCCGCTATTCGCAAGAGTGACGTCCTGGTTCTTGCCCGAAAACGACAGAATTTTCGGCGATCTGCCGCGCCCGCCGATGCCGGTCGGGGACGCGTTGCGGAGCGCCATGTAACCGCGCGCCATCGATTTTGACGGCGAGCGTGGCGCGGCGGATCGCCCCCCGCGCGCGCGTCCTCGTCCCTTGTCCTCAGCCGCGCAGCGCTGTGATGCGCAACATTTAGGCGAAGTTGCCCCGGGGCACTTTCGATCTCCGTTCCTCCCCATTCGCCAGTCGGTGGCCCGAGTTCCGCCGCAGTTGCGTTGATCA
>VAZQ01000363.1 GCA_005883115.1 Alphaproteobacteria bacterium
GCCTTCGCCCACGCCGCTACAGACGACGGGCGCTGACGGCTGAGCGTGGCCTGCGACTCTCGTTGCGGACATCGCGCCGGGGTTGTCTAATGCCGTTTCTCGGCGACGGGCAGGCCCATCGCTCCCTGCCGCTCAAGAATCACGATCTCCGGAGCGTATAACGCGCGGGCGCAATCGGCATCCTTCGGATTCGGGAGGCCTCAGTATGAACGCCACACGCATCGTAGGTATTGCCGCCTTCGCATTGATCTTAGCCGGTCATGCTTCGGCGGCTGAATTGGCAGATGCGCCGCCCGGCGCGCTCTCCTGTTCCGGCTGTCATTCGACCGCGCCCGCAGTGGACACCGCCGTGCCGCGACTGATCGGCCGCAATTCCGCGGACATCGTCGCGGCCATGCAGGCGTTCAAGACGGGACGGGTTCCCTCGACCGTCATGGAACGAATCGCCAAGGGCTTTTCCGAAGACGAGGTCAAAGCCATCGCGGCCTGGTACGGCGCGCAAAAGGATTGAGGAATGGAGGTGGCTCATGAGGCGCACAAGCAGGCGTGAATTCCTCAGAGCCGCGGCCGCGGGGGCGGCCTTGTTGCCGCTACCCGCCATTGCGCAGGGCGCGAGCGCTCGCGTCGTCGTGGTGGGCGGCGGATTTGGGGGCGCGACCTGCGCCCGTTTCATCAAACGCATCGATCCGCGCATCAACGTGACCCTGGTCGAGGCGAACCGCATGTTCATCGCCTGCCCCTACAGCAACACTGTCATCGCCGGGTTGCGCGATCTTGCCGCGCAGCAATTCGGTTATGACAAGCTTGCGACCGATCAGGTGGCCGTCCAGTTTTCGCCCGCGACTGGCATCGATCCTCAGCGCCGGACAGTGACCCTCGGCAATGGCACAGAGCATGCCTACGACCGACTGGTGCTCTCGCCGGGCATCGACATCCGTTGGAACGCCCTGCCCGGCTATACCGAGACTGCCGCCGAGCGCATGCCGCATGCCTGGAGGGCCGGCGAGCAGACGCTGCTGCTGCGCCGGCAGCTCGAGGCGATGGAGGATGGCGGCACCGTGGTGATCTCGGCACCCGCCAATCCCTTCCGCTGCCCGCCAGGCCCTTACGAGCGAGCAAGCCTGATTGCCTATTACCTCAAAACCAAGAAACCGAAATCGAAACTGATCATTCTCGACGCCAAGGACGCCTTCTCCAAGCAGCGCCTGTTCGAGAACGCATGGAAGGCGCTTTATCCCAACCTCGAGTGGGTCTCGTTATCGAAGGGTGGCAAGGTCACTTCGGTCGACGTGGGTGCGATGACGCTGGTCACGGATTTCGACCGGCACAAGGCCGATGTCGCAAATGTCATTCCGCCGCAGAAGGCGGGCCATATCGCCGATGTAGCCGCGGTTGCCGATCGCACCGGTTGGTGCCCGATCGACCCAGCCAGCTTCGAATCCAAGTTGCAGCCCAATATCCACGTCATCGGCGACGCCTCGATTGCAGGCGCGATGCCAAAATCGGCCTTCTCGGCCAATGCCCAGGCCAAGGTCTGCGCGGCCGCGGTGGCTAAGCTCGTTGCCGGCAGCACTCCGGATGAGCCGAGACTCATCAACACCTGCTACAGTCTGGTGGCGCCGGACTACGGTATTTCGATCGAAGGCGTCTATCGGCCAGCGGACGGTCAGATCAAGGAGGTAGAAGGGACGGCCGGCGTGAGCCCGCTCGACGCGCCGAACGCCACGCGCGCGCTCGAGGCCACTTTCGCGAATGACTGGTTCAAAACAATCACCACCGAAGTTTTCGGCTGAGCGTCATGGCTCGCGCATCGCGGCGATCGCGCTCGCCGCGGCGATCGCAAGCTGGACGGATCGCGCGCGCACCGAAGAGCAACTGCCTCCCTATACGGTTGTCGGAGATGCCATCCCCCAGTCGCTGACCGGCGCGAAGGGCAATGTGGAACGCGGGCGCAGTATCGTCGTTAACCGCCAGGTGGGGCTCTGCCTGCTCTGCCACAGCGGGCCCTTCCCGGAGGAGAAGTTCCAGGGCACACTCGCACCGGACCTCAAAGGAACTGGAGCACGCTGGTCTGAGGGTCAGTTGCGGCTGCGCCTCGTGGATGCGAGCCAACTCAACCCCAACACGATCATGCCGCCCTATTATCGAATCGACGGTCTCACGCGGGTCGCCCCCGCGTTTCAAGCCAAGCCGGTGCTGAGCGCGGAACAGATCGAGGATGTCGTCGCCTATCTCGCGACGCTGCGCGAGGAGTGAGCACCATGACGCGCGACGACGGCAAGCTGCAAAGGACGCGGCGCCGTTTCCTGGCCGAAACGGCGGCACTCGCGGGCGCCGCAGGCATCGCGCTACCGCTTGCGGTGGAGCAAACCTCCGCCACGCCGGAATCGATGCGCGCCGCGATCAAAAACATCGTCGGCGAGGCGCCGCTCAACAAGGGCAAAGTCAAGCTCGACGTGCCGGCGCTGATCGAGAACGGAAATGCCGTCCCGCTCACGGTCTCCTGCGAAAGCCCGATGACGCAAGACGACCACGTCAAGGCGATTCATGTATTCACCGAGAAAAATCCGCAACCGAACGTCATCGGCGCTCGCCTCGGCCCGCGCGCTGGACGCGCGAGCTTCTCGACCCGCATTCGCCTCGCCGATACGCAGAAGATCGTTGCCGTGGCGCAAATGAGCGACGGCTCGTTCTGGACGGATGAGGTCGAAGTCGTCGTCACGCTGGCCGCGTGCCTCGAGGGGAGCTGAGCATGGCGCGTGCCCTCATCAATGCGCCGGCGAAGGCCAAGCGCGGCGAAGTGATCGAGATCAAGACGCTGATCTCGCATATCATGGAGACCGGCTTTCGCCCCGACAGCACCGGCAAGCCGGTGCCACGCGACATCATCACCGAGTTCATCTGCAAATATAACGGAGAGGAAATTTTCCGCGCCGAGCTCTTTCCGGCCATCGCCGCCAATCCGTTCCTGACCTTTTTCACGGTTGCTGACGAAACCGGCACGCTGAACTTCGAATGGATAGGCGACAACGGCTTTACGGCGACCGAGTCCGTCAACATCACGGTCGAATGACGCGGCCGGCCGCTGTTCTTTTCGTGATTGCCGTGTTGGGAGCCGCGGCGGCTGCGGCCGACATTCCACTCGCGGAGCGCAAGTCGGGTTACGAGTTCATGGCGCGCGAGACGCGCGCGATGCAGGACGACGATAGCGCCAATCCCGCCACGCTGTGGGTGCTCGATGCCGAGACGCTCTGGCAGCGCAAGGAGGGTTCTGCCGGCAAATCATGCGCGGACTGCCACGGCGATGCGCGCACGAACATGAGAGGCGTCGCGGCACGCTATCCCGCGTTCAACGAGGCGCGCGGCCGCCCGATCGATCTCGAGCAACGGGTCAATATATGCCGCACCGAACAGCAGCGCGCGACGCCGCTTGCCTTCGAGAGCAAGGAGCTGCTCGCGCTCACAGCCTATGTCGGACAGCAATCGCGCGGCATGCCGATCGACATTGCGAATGACGCGCACATCAGGCCGTTTCTTGAAGCCGGCCGCGTCATGTTCACAGAGCGTCAAGGCCAGCTCAATCTCTCCTGCGCGCAGTGCCACGACGACAATTGGGGCCAAAAGCTTGCCGGCGCCGCGATCCCGCAGGGCCATCCGACCGGATATCCGCTCTATCGGCTCGAATGGCAGACGCTCGGATCGCTGCAGCGGCGGCTGCGAAACTGTCTCTTCGGCATGCGCGCGGTTTCTTATCCTTACGGCGCGAGCGAGCTTGTCGATCTCGAGCTTTACCTGATGTGGCGCGCGCGCGGCATGCCGGTCGAAACGCCGGCCGTGCGTCCGTAGCGTGCTCGCCAAGATTGCGAGTTGCGCCCCTCGGCGTCACTGCGTCCGGTGGAAATCCTCCTCCGGCGACGGGCCCCACACGTTGGTCTTGCCTGGCGTCCAGCGCTTGGGCCGCTGCGGCGCGTCGCGGTGCCAGGGCCGCGGCTCGAAATAGCCGAGCTCCTCGTCCTTCATCTGATCGAGCTCGCAGAAAAACTCGACGACCTGATCATCGGGATTGCGATGCCATGCCGCAACGGACCCCAGATGATCGGTATCTGTTTTTGGCCCAGCACGTCGCAGGAGTTCTCAAGATGCATGAAATCCTTGAGCTCGAAGGCGATGTGATGCAGCTTCACGTCGGGCCCGGTGAAGAAATTCACGGTGTGATGATCCGTGTTGCAGCGCATGAAGCAGAAGAAATCCCCGATCCAATCGGAGACACGAAAGCCGAGGACCCGCTCGTAGAACGCAACCGTGCGCTGGATGTCGGGCGTGAAGAAAGCGACATGCCCGAGCTTGAGCGGCCCCACACCGGCGACCTGCGCGTGCTTGGCGAGATAGCTCCAGTCCTTGAACAGGTCGATGGTGGTTCCTTTATCGTCCTTAAACGACAGCACTTGGCCCATGCCGGGAACGGAATCGTTGCGCAGTTCGCTGCGTACGCCGTCGTTGGATAGCTCGCGCGCCAATTCGCCGAAATCGGAATTGGGCGCTACCTCGAAAGACAGCTTGATGCAGTGGGCCCGATCCGCCTTGTTGAGCTCGATCACCAGCTGCCCGATCTTGGTGGCGAGAAAGGCGCGGTCCTTTTCGCGCTCGGCGACGATCAGTCCCATGAACTCGCCGTAATAGGCGATGGCGTTTTCCAGATCGGGCGTCTCGAAGGTTGCGTGACCGACGCGTCTCGCTTTGACCATGACGTTTTCTCCTTGTTTTGTCCTCCGACCATGCACGCCGGACCAAGCCTCGCGATATCGCTGCGGTGGCCTCTGTGCCGGCTCTCACCACGCTTTATCCTACCCCTTCGGCTCGCCATCGCCAGCCCGGCGACATGCGCTCGAGCCAGCTGATGTATGCGCGCATGAGATGGAGGGTTCCGGGGGCGCGCCCTCGACAAGATCGACGTATTGGGCGAAAGGTTTTGCCGGCGGCCCGAGAAAACAGGGGAGAAACACACTATGGACGGCTACAAGCTCGCGACCTATCAAGCCTCCGATGGCGCGCGCGCGGGGCTGGTGATCGACGATAAGGTATTCGATTCCGCCAAGCTTACGGGCAAAGCCGCTTATGCAACGGTGCTCGGCATCCTCGAGGACTGGAGAACGGCGCAAGGCGTCCTGCGCAAAGCGGCCGCGGCGGCGAGCAAGAGCCGCATCAAGCCGTTTCCGCTCGAACGCACGAAATTATTGGCACCACTGCGCTGGCCATCGGCGATCTATTGCGCCGGCGCCAACTACGCCGATCACGCCGCCGAGATGGCGCGCCGCATGAACCGGCCGCCCGAGCCGGATCCGCACACGCAAGGCCTCAAGGCGTGGCATTTCATCAAGGCGACGCGAACGCTCGCCGACCCCGGCGCGACGGTGAAGATTTCCGGATACGCGAGCGAGATGGATTGGGAGGTCGAGCTTGCGGCGGTGATCGGCAGAGCGGCTAAAAACGTGCCGCAGGAGAAGGCGCTCGATTACGTTGCCGGCTACACCGCTGCCAATGACCTCGGGCGAACATCAGCGATACCTCCCCGTTCAAGTCCGATTGGACCAAGCACAAGACCTTTGACGGCTCCTGTCCACTGGGCCCCTGGATCGTGCCGGCGCGCGACATCGGCGACCCGCAAAATCTCGGCCTCAAGCTGTGGGTGAACGATGTCCTCAAGCAAGACTCCAACAGCAAGAATATGATCTTCAACTTGGCCGAGCAGATCGCGCAGTTGTCGAGCGGGATGACGCTCCATCCGGGCGACCTCATTCTCACCGGCACGCCCGCCGGGGTCGGCGCCGCGCGCGGGGAATTCCTCAAGGCGGGCGACGTCGTCAAGATCTGGATCGAGAAAATCGGAACACTGACCAATAAGATGGCGTGATTGCGCGGCGCTTCGGCCGCGCAAAGGCATGCCGTTCGACATGCCGGGCCATGCCTTGGCGCTGGTTCTGTTCCAGCAATTGTATTATACAAACTCGGATGGATGCCGATCTCGCCGCCACAAAGGGGCATCCCAAAAGTTCAAAGCGAATCAATCGCAGGAAAGCTCAAGGAGGCGTCGCAGCATGGCCGAGCAGTATGTCGGGAAGATCGCCGAGTTCAACGACGGCGACCGCCGGATCATCTTCGCCGGAGACAACGAGATCGGAATCTTCCGCCACGAGGGGCAATTTTACGCCTACAGCAACTTCTGCCTGCACCAGGGCGGCCCCGCTTGCGAAGGCCTCACCATTGCCAAAGTCGAGGAGCGGCTGTTGCCCGACAAGACCTCGCAGGGACTCTATTTCTCCGAAAGCGAAATGCATTTCGTCTGTCCGTGGCATGGCTACGAATACGACATGAAGACGGGCGAATGCGTGTCCGACCGCCGGCTCAAGCTGCGTAAGTATAAGATCGTGGAGAAAGGTGACGAGGTTTATGTCCTCACCTAGGACGGCAAAGACCGCGCGGCGCGCGGCAGTGCCGGCGCGGCTGGCCACCAAGCACGCCCAAGGCGCCAAACCTGTCGAGCGACGGGCAAAGCCCGCAGGCGCGGCCGCGAACGGCGCCGACTCCGCACAGGCAAAGCGCCTTGCCATGGAGCTCGAGCGGGCGCTTGCCAGCGGCCGGCGCGATCTACTGAGCACCCAGGCGCTGCAGGCGCTCATGGCCGCGGTGTGCAAGACCTACGCGGCGCAAGTCGAAGCGGGCGAGCAGGTGTTGCCGCTTCCGGAGCGCGGCGGCGCCACCGCCACCGAAGTCATGATCACGGCGAGCGGGCTGCTCAAGGCCGCCAACCTCGCTGTATTCGAGCTCGGAATGTGGCAGAGCTGGACCGGCCGTTAGGCCGAGGCCGGCTTTGCCGCAAGGACGCAAGCAGGATTTGGAAACCTCAGGAGACAAACCATGGACCTCCTCGCTGAACGCGGTCGACGCGTCTCTGTCGATGAGTTGAATACCAGCAGGCTTCTTGCCCACGCTCGCAAGCAGGCGGTGAAGCGAAAGCTCGACGACGTTCTCATCGTCGATGTGGACGCGCACCACTACGAGAACGAGCACTACAGCGACATCCTGCCATACATGGAGAACGACGTATTCCGGCAGTGGACCATGGGTGGCCGCGGCATGACCGATCGCGGTTCCGTCGTGCCGACCAACGCAGGCTTCATCCAGGACATGGGCGGGCGCGTGACACGCTATCCGCTGCGCCGCTCCGAGAAGACAGAGCAAGGCGGCAAGCATCGCGACGTGCAGCTCGGCGAGCGCTGGATGGATGCGATGAGCGTGGACTACTCCTGCCTGTTCCCGACGGGCATGCTCAATATCGGCATGCATCCGCAGAAG
>VAZQ01000364.1 GCA_005883115.1 Alphaproteobacteria bacterium
CGGCACTGACGATGGTGGCTCGGTTTTCGACCCCCGCGCTTATCCTAATCGTCCGGGTTCCCGCTCGGCCCTCGCGGGTGAAAGATATTTCAATGCCCAGCATGCGTAAGGAACGTCTGCGCGCGACGCAGCCGGCCAGCGAGGGCGCCGGAATTTTTTGGCCAACCGGTACGGTCCCTCGCCGTCACTGCTGAGATCGGCGCCGGCCCGCAGAAGGTCTGCTTGCCCATCCACGAGTCGCACTCGACCATGATCTCCCGCACGCAGGCAGCAACTGGGTCGGCGTCGCGGTTTGCCTCATAGGGGCGGCCGAAGAGCAAAGGGCCGTCTCGCAGGTCGCTGCCCAGAGCGCAAAATCGGCAACCCGTGCACGCGAGCGCGCCGAGGATGCGGGGAAGTGCGAGCCCGAATCGCCGCCACGGTTCCCGAGCGCCGACTGCCGCCGCGCAACGTTTGGCGACAAGCCCCGGGAGTCGGATAGCCCTTCGCCACACTTACGTTTCTGCCAGTCGATCACAGATGACCGCCGGCCTCGTCGACTTCGAAACTTAGTTACGCGAGCAGCGGGCCAAGGTCTCCAAAAGCAGCGAAACCGGCAAGGCAATCGACTATAGCCTCAAGCGTTGGACTGCGCTCACATGCTTCCTCGACGAGGGCGCCTGTGCAGTCCAACAACCCCGCCGAGCGGGAGTTGCGCGCGGTCGCTCTGGGCCGCAAGAACCGGACCTTCGCTGGTTCCGATGAAGGCGGCCGCCGCGCGGCTGCGATCTATACTCTGATCCAGACGGCCTTATGCCGCGCGCGGCATAAGCAGGTTTATGCCGACCTCCGAACTATGCCGAGCGGTTCTGAAGGCAATCCGTCGTTTGCGCGCACTTGCGGCCCGTCGAGCGGATATCGGCCCAGTTCCATTCGGCATAGTCTGGCTTGTTATAGCGCCTCAAGGAAGGCGAGCAGACGATCGCTCGGGCGAAAGCGGATTGGTTTGCCACGCTCGTACGGCGTGAGCTTCGCCAGGGCTGCTTCCTTGAGTGCGAGATGGGCATGCAGGTAGGTCTGCGTCGTTTCGATCGACTCATGGCCGAGCCACAGCGCGATCACGGAACAATCGACGCCCGCTTGCAGCAGCTCCATCGCGGCGCTGTGCCTCAGCACGTGCGGCGACACCCGCTTCGATGCCAGTGATTGACATCTCTCACTGGCGACGCGCACGTGCTTGGCCAGGAGCGACTGGACGCTATCGGCGCTGAGCCGACCCCCGTGCACGTTGGGGAACAACGGGCTCGCGCCACGGCGTGCCGGCTCCTTGAGCCATGCCTGGAGGGCACCCCGCGCGTGCGAGGTCAGCGGCGTGCATCGTTCCTTTCGCCCTTTGCCGACGCATCGCACATGCGCGCCGGCGCCGAGATGAATGGCATCCCTGTCGAGGCTGATCAGCTCGGAGAGGCGCAAGCCTGTCTGGGCCGCGAGCAGCAGCAAGGTGTGATCGCGGCGTCCGAGCCATGTCGTACGGTCGGGAGCGGCAAGGATCGCCTCGATCTCGGGGCGCGTCAGGAAATGCACCTGACGCTTGTCGTGACGCTTGCTCGGTATCGCGAGGACTCGCTGGATAAGGGCGCTGTGGGCCGGTTCCTCGAAGGAGGCGAACCGAAAGAAGGAGCGGATGGCCGTCAGGCGTAAGTTGCGCGTCCTGACGCTGGCGCCCCGCTTCGTCTCGAGATCAGCGAGGAACGAGCTGATGAAAGGCACATCCAAATCGTCGAGGGCCAGGGCCGACGGGAGCTTGTGAAGCCGCGCCTGTGCAAACGTGAACAGCAGCCGGAACGTGTCCCTGTAGGATGCAATCGTGTTGGCACTAGCGTTGCGCTGACGCATGAGCCGCTCGGTGAAGTAACGTTCGATGAGCGTGGCGACGTTGCAGCCCGGCTTCATGGCTTGGCCTCCCATCGTCGATCGAGGCGCCGTGCCGCCTCTTCCATCAACTCCGGACAGGCCGAGAGGTACCAGTAGGTATCGCGCACGCAGGTGTGACCGAGGTAGGTGGAAAGCACCGGGAGCTGCTGCTCGACATCGATCCCCTCGCGATACCAGCGGAGAAGCGTCCGGATGGCGAAGCGATGCCGGAAGTCGTGCACCCGAGGCCCGGTGTGATCGCTCGGGCGTCGCAGACCGATCTCGCGCGACAAGCGCCAGAAAACACGATGGACATACTGGTGCAACAATCGACCGCCGCGCTCGGCCACAAAAAAATGCGGGCCGCAGCGCGATCCAAGGTGAACATCACGCCGTTCGGCGTAGCTGAGCAGAGCTTCGCGGGTCGTCCGATGCAAGGGCACGAGGCGCGACTTGCCGAACTTGCTCTGTCGAACCGTCAGCGCGCCTTCGTCGAGGTCGACGTCGCTACGCTGAAGCCCGATGGCCTCGGACAGCCGCATGCCTGTCACCGCGATCAACCCGAACAGACAATGATAGGTCCATCGCCGCAGTCCGTTTGCAGGCGGCAGGGCGAGCGCTGCCGCCAGCAACGCATTGATCTCCGCATCGCTGTAGACATAGGGCTTGGCGCGCTTCAGGGGCGGCAAGATCCCGACTGGCGGCACCTCCGTCTCCAGATCGATGTTCGCGACATGGCGCGCGAAGCCGCGCACGTCGGTCAAGCGCAACGCCCACGATGCGTGCCGATCGGGTGGCAATGTCGCCCAGGCCACGGCCAGCTTCGTGGTGATGGTCGTGGCTCTGCGCTCCTCCATGAAGGAGACGAAGTCGGCGAGCCTGCGTGCCTGATGCTGGTACTTGTACCCAAACCCTTTGCGCATGCTCAGATACCGCTCGAGTGCCGTTCGCAGACCGGTCATTGCACGCCTCCCGGCCACGGCAGGCTCAATGTCCGGAGCGCCTCGATATCCACCTTCGCGTAGATGCGCGTGGTGTCGTGGCTCTCGTGTCGCAGCAGCTGGCCGATCTCCGCCAAGGTCGCGCCGGACCGGAGAAGCTCGGTGGCAAGGCTGTGTCGGAAGATATGGGCTCCTTGGTGCGCGTAGCCACGGATGCCGGCGCGCTCCAGAGCGGCCTTGGCGATCATCGTAATCGCGCAACCGGAAGCAAAGCCGACGTTGGGTGCCAAGGACCGCAGAAACAGCCGGCGACACGACGAAGTCGGCCGGCCATCACGCAAGTAGGCGACGACAGCCGCGCCGACATCTGGAGGCATCGGCACCCGCGCGCGCTGCCGACCCTTGGCGCGAACGAGCATCTCGCCGGATCGCCAGTCGATATTATCCAGGGTGAGGGTCGCGACCTCGTCCGCCCGCAAGCCGAGCTTGGCCAACATCATGAGGATGGCGTAGTCCCGCCGTCCCAACGCCGTCGTTCGATCGCAACCATCGAGGACCTTCTGAACCTGCGCGGCGGACAGGTAGGTCGGGAGGCTCGCGAGCTTCCATCGCCTGATCGAGGGCACGCAACCAGCCAGAGCGAGCGGGTTCAATCCCCTATAATGGAGATATCGGAGAAATGATCGCAGCGCCCAACACATCGACTTGCCGGACGCCGCGCTCTGATCTCGGGCATGGCGCTCGATGTAACGCGTGATGTCGGCTTGGCTGATCCTGCAAAGGTCGCTGGCGCCGCCAGGGCAGACCTCACGAAGGAACAGGCGAATGAACGGCAAATGGTGGACGATGGACTTCGGCGCCAGACCTCGTTCCTCCCGCAGATAGAGGCTGAACGCGTCGAAGATCTGCTCATGCGGTGTGAGCGGTGGTGGCGCCGCCAGCGCGATCGCGCCCACCTCGCGAAGCATCAATAGGAAACGCTTCAGTGCCGCCCGATCGCCCGGCTGTATTGACTGCTTCCTTGATCGACGCCGAAGGTACAGCTCGACCATACGCTCATTGAGGTCGGTTGGCGTCGACCCGATGCGCGCAAGCCAGTTCAGGAGATCGCCAATCAGGTTGAGGGATCGCCACGTGCCGCGCCGACTGAGCCCGATCTTGACGAGCTGTGAGGCGCAAAGCTCGACGTACAACCCGTGCGGTCCATTCCTCAAACGCCGAAAAAGCCGGCTTCTGTTCAAATACTCTTCTGCAATCATCGTCCTCTCCTCCGCGGTTGAGTGCGGAGCGAGAGGAGGAACTATGCCGA
>VAZQ01000289.1 GCA_005883115.1 Alphaproteobacteria bacterium
GCTCATGTCCTTTGGTCGCCCGACTGAACGCGGCGGTTCAGAGCAAATAAAGTGTTGCGAAGGAAATCAGGCGCGCCGTCCTTTCAGATTGGGATAAAGGGGTTCGAAAGTTCGGGCCGCCAGCGTAGCATTTGATCCGGTTATATTTCCGTTTTGTTCTTGAAATGTTCAAAATGGTATGATAAGCATAGGTATCGTCACACGGGTTGATGGGAGTGTCCCATGGTTGGCAATGTCGGTCGCGTGGCGTTGGCCGCGGTGGCGGTGTGGCTCACGGTTGGTATCGGCGATATTGCGGCGGTGCAGGATCGGCGCCAGAACGACCCCGGTCAGTTCGACTTCTATGTGCTCTCGCTTTCTTGGTCCCCGACGTTCTGCGAAGCCTCCGGCGAACGCGGCACACCACCGCAGCAGCAATGCGGGGCGCGGCCCTATTCGTTCGTGGTGCACGGCCTGTGGCCGCAATACGAGAGCGGATTCCCCGAATTCTGCCAGCAGCCGGCGCCGCGGCTCGACCGCAATATCATCTCCTCGATGCTGGATCTGATGCCGGCGCCACGCCTGATCTTCAATGAATGGGATCGGCACGGCACCTGCTCGGGCCTTTCGGCGAATGCCTATTTCGAAACCGTGCGCAAGGCGCGCGCGCTGGTGAAAATCCCTGAAGCCTATATCGCGCCGAGCACGACTCTCACCGTCACGCCGGACGAGGTGGAGGAGGCCTTTGTCAAGACCAATCCCGGGCTTAGCCGCGATGCGATCGCGGTGACCTGCGACAGCCGGCGCTTGGGCGAGGTGCGTATTTGCCTCGGCAAGGATCTGCGCTTCCGCGCCTGCCCGGACATCGATGCGCGCGCCTGCCGCCGCGAGCAGGTGGTCATGCCGCCGGTGCGCGGCGCAAGCGCGGCGCAGGCCCGCTAGGATATCTCGCCCGACGCGGGCGCGACGACCCGGGACCGGCGCCGGTCGGCGCGGTCCTCGATCAGCGGCGCAGCGTGATGCTCTGCACTCGCGCCGCGCCGCTCTTGCGAGCGAGGGCTTGATGTCGTCCGTTTGGCCGCTCGCACAGCAGGACCCTTCACGGCTTTACAGAAAAGCATTTGCGCGCATGACTTGCGCGCCATGAATTATCGGCACGCCTTCCACGCCGGAAATTTTGCCGATGTGCTTAAGCACGCGGTGCTCACGCGCATCCTCGTGCATCTGCGCGGCAAGCCAGCGCCATTCCGCGTCATTGACATCCATGCCGGCGCTGGGCGCTACGACCTCACCGTCGAGGAGGCGCAGCGCAGCGGCGAATGGCGCGATGGCATCGCCCGGCTCGCTGGCGCCTCGCTGCGAGCGCCCGCTCGCGCAATCCTTGCGCCCTATCTCGATGCGGTCGCGGCCTGCAATCCTGCCGGCCGGCTGACCATCTATCCCGGTTCCCTATGCCTCTCGCGCGCGTTGCTGCGCGCGCGAGATCGGCTTATCGCCTGCGAGCTTGAGCCGAATGCTGCGGCGGCACTTGCCCACAATCTCGCAGGAGACCGTCGCAGCAAGGCGCTGACCATCGATGGCTGGACGGCGCTCAACGCCTACGTGCCGCCGAAGGAGCGGCGCGGTTTGGTGCTCATCGATCCTGCATATGAAAACGCCGGTGATTTCGGGCGACTTCCAGCAACCCTCGCGGCCGCGCACCGCAAATGGGCGAGCGGCACTTATCTCGTCTGGTACCCGATCAAGGAGCGCACCGCGCCCGATGCGCTGGCGCGTCGCTTGCGCAACAGCGGCATCCCGAAAATTTTGCGCGCCGAGCTCAGCGTCAGCGCGCGCGAGCCGGGCCGGCTCGCGGCGTGCGGCCTTGTCGTGGTCAATCCGCCGTGGACGCTCGCCCGCGAGCTCGCGATCCTGCTGCCGGAGCTTGCCGCTGTTCTCTCTGCGGCGGCGGGCGGCGCCCACCGCCTCGACTGGCTCACCGGCGAAACGTAGTTTCGCTACTTTTCCACAGCGCTGGATTGGCCTAGTTTTATCCGGCTGGCTTTGACGTTCCGCCTCCTGTTGGGGGCCGGCGGAGTGACGGAGGCCGTAGGGCCGCTGCTTTCCCCGTTTGTGAATGTCCGGCCGAGCCGCCGCGCCGTTCTGGCTGGCGGCGGAGCAACCACGGGGAAAGGAGTTTCCCGATGGCCATGGCAGGTACGGTCAAGTTCTTCAACGCCGAGCGCGGCTACGGTTTCATCAAGCCCGACGACGGCGGCCGCGACGTGTTTGTGCACGTCACCGCGGTTGAGCAGGCCGGGCTCAAATCGTTGAGCGAGGGGCAGCGCCTCTCCTTCGACGTCGAGCCCGACAAGAAGGGCAAGGGTCCGAAAGCCGTCAACCTCGTCATCACCGGCTAGCGGCGAGACGACCCGCGGCTCGCTTCAGCGCCAGCGGCGCAAGCCGCTATCCGAGTATCCTTCACTCATCAGTGTCCCGGGGGTTTGGTGTTACCATGTTGACCCTGCGTAGCTCTCCAAGCTCGCCGTTCGTCCGGAAAGTGCGGATCGCTGCGAGCGTGCTCGGGCTCGAGCCAGAGATCGCGCTCGAGCCTGCCGACACGATGAACGCAAGCGATCCTGTGCGGCGGCAGAATCCGCTGGGAAAAATCCCGGCCCTCGTGCTTGAGGATGGCACGGTGCTGTTCGACTCGCGGGTGATCCTTGACTATCTCGATCATCGCGCTGGCGGCGGGCGCATCGTGCCGAGCGATGCCGGCGCGCGGTTCGCCGCCTTGCGCCTGCAGGCGCTGGCCGACGGGCTGATGGACGCCTCGGTCCTGTTGGTCTACGAGGGCCGCTTTCGGCCGGCTGAGCGGCACGAGCCGAAATGGCTCGATCATCAGTCCGGCAAGATCGCCCGTGCGCTCGCCGCGCTCGAGGCCGCTCCGCCGGCGCTGTCGACGACGCCGGATGTGGGGCAGATCGCGCTCGCTTGCGCGCTCGGCTATCGCGATTTCCGTTTCGAAGGAACGTGGCGGCGCGAGCATCCGCGTCTCGTCGCCTGGCTCGACCGCTTCGCCGCGCGCGTGCCCGCCTTCGCCGCGACTGCGCCGCCGGCATAATTCCTCGCTGGTTCAGGAAAGCGCAGATTTACTCAGTGCGGGGCGAGGCCAAGGAAACGACACGCGCTTGCGCCGGTCGGGTCCGCGAAGAATTCCCAATCGCTGCGCGACCCGCGCCTGGATGGCAATGAAAAGCCCCGGACCAGCGGTCCGGGGCTCGTCACGCGGCGTGTGGTTGCGCGTCAGAATCGCACATTCGCTCCCGCACGAAAGATGCTCGTGGTGAACGATACGTTGCCGCCGGGCGCGAGCGCGCAATTGAGCCCACAATTGAACGTGCCGAGATCGACGTAGAGATACTCGGCCTTTAGGCTCACATTACTGACCAGGCCGACTTCGAGGCCGGCACCGACAGTCCACCCGGCATTGGTGATGCTGCCGCCCGGAAAGCCCGGTCGGGTAGCGTTGATGTCGCCGAGCGCGAGGCCGCCGGTGAAGTAAGGCAGGAAGCGATCGAAAGCATAGCCCACCCGCCCGCGCGCAGTGGCAAGCCACTTGTTGCGGGTCTCGCAGCCGGGGGCGCACAGCACCGTGGTCGTCCCTTTGATGCCGGACCAATCGATGTCGCCTTCGGCGCCGACGACAGCACCAGCGAACTGCCAGTTGTAGCCGATGGTGCCGCCGATGAGGCCGCCCGAGAGGTCGAACGTATCTACCCCGTCCCACTGGGAGCTACCCCAGCCGCCGCCGCCGTTGATGCCGAGATAGAAGCCCGTCCAGGTATAGATCGGATTGTAGGCCGGTCCCGGCTGGTAATACGGCGGCAGTTCCGCGGCGGCGGCCGACCCTCCCACCAGCGCCAAGACTCCAACGCACGCCATCACAACGCGGTTCATGATCTGCCCTCCGTTTGCAGCAAGTGATGGAAACAGTAGTCCTAATC
>VAZQ01000290.1:0-2439 GCA_005883115.1 Alphaproteobacteria bacterium
CAAGCAAACCAAGGCGTTCGCCGCCCGCTGCGGCGCGTCGGTGCCCGATTGGCTCGCGGAGCGGTTCGATGGCCTGGAGGATGATGCGGCGACGCGCAAGCTCATCGCCGCCGCGGTCGCCGCCGAGCAAGTGCTTGATCTCGTCGATCGCGGCGTCACCGATTTTCACTTCTACACCATGAACCGCGCGGATCTGGTCTACGCGGTCTGTCACTTGCTCGGGCTACGGCCGAACCAGGAAACGGACGCACTCCCTCTTCCCATTATGGAGAAGGAGCGCGCCTAAGCCATGCCCGTTCCAATACCCGCATCCGCCGTCGAATCGACGCTGCGCCGCCTAGCGGCCGAGCGCATCCTCGTGCTCGACGGCGCCATGGGCACCATGATCCAGGCGCTCGGGCTCGACGAGGAGGGCTATCGCGGCGCGCGCTTCGATGCGTGGAACCGCGAGGTGCGCGGCAACAACGATCTCCTCATTCTCAGCCAGCCCGCGAAGATTTGTGAGATTCATCTCGCTTACTTCCGTGCCGGCGCCGATATCGTCTCGACTAACACCTTCTCCTCGACGCGTATCGCGCAAGCCGATTACGGCATGGCTGGGATCGCGTACGAGCTCAATCTCGAAGGCGCCAAGCTTGCCCGCGCCGCTGCCGATGTCGCGCAAAGGGAGGACGGTCGGCCGCGCTTCGTCGCCGGCGCCATCGGCCCGACCAATCGCACCGCTTCGATCTCCCCGGATGTCGCCAACCCCGGTTTTCGAGCCGTCACCTTCGACGAGCTGCGCAGCGCGTATGCCGAGCAGGTCAAGGGGCTGCTCGAGGGCGGCGCCGACCTCCTGCTGATCGAGACTATCTTCGACACGCTCAATGCCAAGGCAGCGATCGCGGCGATCGCCGACATTACCGAGCTTACCGGGATGCGCGTGCCCGTGATGATCTCCGGCACCATCACCGACCGCTCGGGGCGTTTGCTCTCGGGCCAGACGCCAGCGGCGTTTTGGAACTCGGTGCGCCACGCCGCGCCGTTGTCGATCGGGCTGAACTGCGCGCTCGGCGCCAGCGAGATGCGCGCGCATATTGCCGAAATCGCGCGCATCGCCGATACATTCGTATGCGCTTATCCCAATGCCGGTCTGCCCAACGAGTTCGGCCGCTACGACGAGGGCCCATGCTCCATGGCCGCGCAGCTCGGCGAATTTGCGGATGCCGGCCTGGTGAACGTCGTGGGCGGCTGCTGCGGCACCACGCCCGAGCACATCCATGAGATCGTTCGCGCGGTCGAGGGCAAAGCGCCGCGACGCATTCCCGAAGTGCCGCCGCTGCTGCGGCTGTCCGGTCTCGAGGCCTTCGCGCTGACGCCGGAAATTCCCTTCGTCAACATTGGGGAGCGCACCAACGTCACCGGCTCGGCCAAGTTCCGCAAGCTGATCACCGCGGGAGACTACGCGGCGGCGCTGGCGATTGCCCGCGACCAGGTCGAGAACGGCGCGCAGATCATCGACGTGAACATGGACGAGGGCCTGCTCGATTCCGAGACGGCGATGACCACGTTCCTGAATCTGATCGCCGCCGAACCCGATATCGCTCGCGTGCCGGTTATGGTGGATTCATCGAAATTCTCGGTGATCGAGGCTGGGCTCAAGTGCCTGCAAGGAAAGGCGGTGGTGAACTCGATCTCGCTCAAAGAGGGCGAGGCAGCCTTTGTTGCACACGCCAAGACCGTGCGCCGGTACGGCGCCGCGGTCGTGGTCATGGCCTTCGACGAAGCGGGCCAGGCCGACACATTGGAGCGCAAATGCGCCATCGCCAAGCGCGCCTACGACATCCTTATCGAGCAGGTCGGCTTTCCGCCCGAGGACATCATCTTCGACCCCAACATTTTCGCCATCGCGACCGGGATGGAGGAGCACAACGGCTACGGCGTCGCCTTCATCGAGGCCGCGCGCTGGATCCGCGCGAACTTGCCACACGCCCACGTCTCAGGCGGCGTGTCGAACCTGTCGTTCTCGTTCCGCGGCAACGAGCCCGTGCGCGAGGCCATGCACTCCGTGTTCCTCTATCACGCGATCGGAGCCGGCATGGACATGGGCATCGTCAATGCTGGGCAGATCGCGGTCTACGACGATCTTGAGCCGGAGCTGCGCGCCGCCTGCGAGGACGTGGTGCTCAACCGCAGCGCCGACGCCGCCGAGCGGTTGCTCGTGCTCGCCCAACGCTATCGCGGCCACGGCAAGGAGAGAAAGGAAGCCGATCTCGCCTGGCGCGAGCGATCGGTCGAGGAGCGATTGTCCCATGCGCTCGTGCACGGGATTACCGATTTCATTGAAGCCGATGTCGAGGAGGCGCGGACCAAGGCCGAGTGCCCGCTGCATGTGATCGAAGGGCCGCTGATGGACGGCATGAACGTAGTCGGCGATCTGTTCGGCTCCGGACGCATGTT
>VAZQ01000290.1:2446-6356 GCA_005883115.1 Alphaproteobacteria bacterium
AAGAGCGCGCGCGTGATGAAAAAGGCCGTCGCCGTTCTGTTGCCGTTCATGGAGGCGGAGAAAAAGGCGTCGGGCAAAAATCACGCGCAGGGCAAGGTCCTCATGGCGACGGTCAAGGGCGACGTGCACGACATCGGCAAAAACATCGTCGGCGTCGTGCTCCAATGCAACAATTACGACGTCGTTGACCTCGGTGTCATGGTGCCGGCGGCAAAAATCCTGGAGACGGCGCAGAAGGAGAAGGCCGACATTATCGGGCTCTCCGGCCTCATCACGCCGTCGCTCGACGAGATGTGCCTCGTCGCCGCCGAGATGGAGCGCCAGGGCTTCGATTTACCCCTGTTGATCGGCGGCGCCACCACCAGCCGCGTACACACCGCGGTGAAAATCCATCCGAATTACCGGCGCGGCCAGGCGGTCTACGTCACCGACGCGAGCCGGGCGGTCGGCGTCGCGGCCAATCTGATGTCGCGTGGCGCGCGGCCCGCTTATCTCGCCGACATCCGTCAGGAGTATGCCCGGATCGCCGCCGCGCATGCACGGGGGCAGACCTCCAAGCAGCGGCTCTCGCTGGAAGACGCACGCGCGAACGCATTGAAACTCAACTGGTCGGGAAATTATCTTCCGCCACCGCCACGCTTCATCGGATCGCGGGTACTCGATGACTATTCGGTCGAGGAGCTTCGCGATTACATCGACTGGTCGCCATTCTTTGCCACCTGGGAGCTGGTCGGCAAGTTTCCCACCATTCTCGACGACGCCAAATATGGTCCGGCCGCGCGCAGCTTGTTCGACGACGCCCAGACGATGCTCGGGCGCATTGCTTCCGAGCGTTGGCTATCCGCCAGCGCGCTTTTCGGATTCTGGCCAGCCAATTCCGATGGCGATGATATTCTCGTCTACGGCGACGAGTCCCGCACTCGCCCGCTCGCGGTGCTGCATACGCTGCGTCAGCAGCTCGCACGCCGCGAGGGGCGCGCCAACATTGCGATCGCGGACTTTGTGGCGCCGTGCGCGAGCGGGCTTGCCGATTACATCGGCGCATTCCTGGTCACGGCCGGCATAGGCGAGGACGAGCTGGCCGAACGTTTCAAGCGCGCCAATGACGATTATTCCGCGATCATGGTCAAAGCGCTTGCCGATCGACTGGCCGAAGCTTTCGCCGAGCGTCTGCACCAGCGCGTGCGCCGCGAATTCTGGGGCTACGCGCCGGACGAGTCGCTCACAAATGCGGAGCTGGTCGGGGAAAAGTATCGCGGCATCCGCCCCGCGCCGGGCTATCCCGCGCAGCCCGACCACAGCGAGAAGGCGATATTGTTCGGCCTGCTCGAGGGCGAGCGGCGGATCGCGGTCAAGCTGACCGAAACCTTTGCCATGTGGCCTGGCGCTTCCGTCTGCGGCCTGTACTTGAGCCATCCCGAGAGCCATTATTTTGGCGTCGGTAAGATCGAGCGCGATCAGGTCGAGGACTATGCCACCCGCAAGGGTTGGACGATGCTGGAAGCGGAAAAATGGCTCGCGCCGGTGCTCAATTACGATCCGCTGATTGCGGCGCGCACTGCGGCGGAGTAGCGCGCCGGCTGGCGGGGCATCAGCACGCGCTGAACGACGCGCGTCGCGTAGCACTCATAACGCAAACACCGGAGAGGCTGAGCTCTCCGGTGTTAAAAAACGCGATTAGCGTTCGGAAACGCTCGCCCGAATACTCGAACTCAAAGCGCGCCCAAGAGAATGGCGCCGACGAACGCGAACACCGCGAGCACGGCAAGCACGTTGAGCTTTAAAGCAAGGTCCACGTCCCGTCCCTCCGGATTTGTTCTGGAGGCTGCAATGTAGCAGAGCGCTGACGTCGTCCTAATGACAAATATATTGCGGTGCCGAAAGCGAGCGCGTGAACATCCGCTTCGGCGTGCCAAGACTCTGATATTGCGATGCGAACCGGCGCGCTCGGTCATTTTGAATGGCAGGCAGGATGGCCCATCCGGCGCTCATACTCGGCCTGCGTTGAGCTCACCTACCTCTGCGGATCGCGTGGAATAACACGTGGCGGACTATGGGGTTAGGGCGCTAGCGCGGAGACGGTCGGCACTGAGCACGGCAACTGTCGCCGCGCCGGGCGCCGTCACGAAAGCGCACGCGCTCCGACGGCATGCGCGGCCAGCAAGGGGCAGCAGCTAAATGCGCACGACATCAGCGCCGGGCGTCGATCAGCCCAACAATGCGATGCGTGAGGCGTCGCACCGACGGCATGATGTCGCGCCGACGGCATGATAAAGAACGCTGTCGTCGCCGCGACCGGCCAGGCGATGAAATATGCCTTCGCCCACTGCAGCAGAAAATCCGATCGCAAGCCAAGATCGAGAAAGGTGATGAGGAGCTTGGCCATGCACACCATCACGCTCGACATCAGCAGCGCCAATATCAGTCGGTGCCTGGCGTTCATTCTGACATGTCCCTTGGGATGGCGGCATAGGATGGCTTGAGCGAAGCGAAAGACCTCGTCGTTCTTAACCATAGTGCGGCGCGCACGGGCGTGCTCCAATGGCCGCGCCAACCTTTGAAGAAAAGTTAACAGAAACCATCGCATCGTGCCGCCATGGCGTGGGGAGTGCGTTCGTATCTCGTCGGCTCCATAGTCCTTGGCGTCCTCGGTGTGTTGGCGGGTTGCAGCGGCAGCATGTTCTTTGCCGAACGCGAGCCGTGGCGCCACGATGCCGAGGTGCAATGCCTCGGTACCGGCATGATCAAGGAGGGCGCGGGCATCACGCGCATGCAGCCGATCCGCGGTCCTGGCGCGTGCGGCGCTGATTTCCCACTCAAGGTCTCCATCTTGGGTGAGAGTGCGCCGCTCGGTTACATGGACGATCTGCGGCCGCCCGGTGACATTCCACGCGGCACCCCACGCTGGTCAATCAGGCCGGCCGGCCCGCCGGCAGAGCCTTCGTACCAATCGCGCGTGCTGCCGGATTATCAGGTGCGCTCGCCGCAAGCAGTGCCTCGTGAGGGCGCTCCCGATCAACCCATCTCGCTTAGCCCTCCTGGTGTGATCGAGGGACCGAATGCCGCAGCGGAGCCGTACGATTTTCGCCGGCCCTACGGTGTTGCACCTGCTCCCACTCCTCCAAGATATTCATCTCCGCGCGCGGTCGGTTCGCCGCGCGAGGATCTTTCGCCCGAGCCCTACGAGCACCGGCCGCTCGTGGATCCGCCCGCCACGCTGCGCAACGGGTCAAGCGGCATCATCCGCGGCCCGCTACGCGAGCCGCCCGCGCCTCCTTCCGCTCGCGAGACCGTGGTCCCATTGGGACCTTCGCGCGACGGCGGGGGATCGTTCACGCCGGTCGCCTTGAGCCCGCCGGCGACGCTCGCCTGCCCGATAGTATCCGAGCTCGAGCGCTGGATCGGCGGCGCCGTGCAGCCGGCGGCGATGCGCTGGTTCGGCTCACCAGTTGCCGAGATCAGGCAGATTTCTGCCTATTCCTGTCGCGGCATGAACGGCAATCCGCGCGCGAACATTTCTGAACATGCCTTCGGCAATGCGCTCGACATCGCCTCGTTCACGCTCGCCGACGGACGCAAGATTACGGTCAAAAACGGATGGCACGGTTTGCCCGAGGAGCAGGGATTCCTGCGCGACGTGCAGGCGGCGGCCTGCGATGAATTCAGCACCGTGCTAGCGCCGGGGTCGAACGTCTATCATTATGACCATATCCATGTGGATTTGATGCGCAGGCGCGATGGCCATCGCGCCTGCAATCCGCATGCCGTGTCGGGGGAGGAGGTGGCCGCGCGCGCCGCGCGCTATGCAGGCAAACGCGATGGCGGCATCACCGGCTCGCTCGCCCCCTACCGCTCCTCGGCCCGATCGTTCGAGGACCGGCGCGCTCGCCCGCTCCCCATGGCCGAGCCG
>VAZQ01000291.1 GCA_005883115.1 Alphaproteobacteria bacterium
GGACGCTGCGAACCCTTCCAGTATCCCAACCTTCGCCAACCGCACCCCGCTTCACATCGGCGCGGTCGGGCTCAAGGTGCGCGACATCGAAGGCGTTACGGGCTTCTACCGTGACGTGCTCGGGCTCGACGTGCTGGACCGCGCGAACGAGCGCACAGCGCTCGGCGCTGGCGGGGTGCCTTTCGTTCACCTCGAGCATCGCGCCGATGCCAGGCCCGACGATCAGCGCGAGGCGGGTCTCTATCACACCGCTTTCCTCATGCCGACGCGTGGCGATCTCGCCCGTTGGATTCTGCACGTCGCGCGGCACAAGGTGGCGCTCACGGGCGCATCCGACCATGCCGTGAGCGAGGCATTCTACCTCGACGATCCCGAGGGAAATGGTGTCGAGGTCTATTGCGACCGCCCGGCGGAGACTTGGGAATGGACCGGAAGCGATCTGAAGATCACCACCGATCCGCTCGACGTAGAGAGTATCCTGCGGGAGGTTGGCCCTGGCGCGACATATGCCGGCGCCCCGGACGGGCTGCGCATTGGCCACGTGCATCTTCGCGTCGGCGATGTCGCACGCGCAGAAGCCTTTTATCGCGACGCGCTCGGGCTCGACGTCACCCGGCGCCGCCATGGCGCGACTTTCATGTCATCGGGACGCTATCATCACCACATCGCCGCCAATGTGTGGCACAGCGCCGGCGCCGCAAGGCGCGACGAAGACCGCGCGGGCTTATCGTGGGTCGCGCTCGAGGCGGCCGATGCCACGGCCTTGGATGCGGCGAAGGCGCGGCTCGCACAAACAGGAGCGGAGCTCGCGCTCACGCCGACGAGTATTGCAAGCGCCGATCCTTGGGGTACGCGCCTGCGCATCACCCGCGGCTAACCCGCCGACGATCCGGCGAGAGCCCGCATCTTCTCCAGCGCCTCGGCGGCAAGCGTCTTCGTGAGTTGCCCGGCAGGCATCGCGCGACCGAGCGATGCGGCTTGCCCGGCCCACATGGGCGAGAAGTCGCCCGAGCCTTGCGCCTCGGCCTTGACACGCAAAGGCGCGAGCGCGCCGGCGGCGAGCGGAAATTCCGGCGCCACGTCCGACATCGGTCCGATGTCACGCATCAGGCGGTTGACAATGCCGCGCGCTGGGCGGCCGGTCATGAGATTGGTCAGCGCCGTGCCGTCGTCGCGCGCCGAGCTGAGCGCGGCGCGATGCGGCGCCGAAATCTTCGCCTCCGGGCACCATAGATAGGCCGTGCCGATCTGCACGCCCGCAGCACCGAGCGCGAATGCGGCCGCGATCCCGCGCGCATCGGTGATGGCGCC
The DNA here is from genome assembly GCA_005883115.1 of Alphaproteobacteria bacterium. GTDB lineage: Bacteria > Pseudomonadota > Alphaproteobacteria > Rhizobiales > Xanthobacteraceae > VAZQ01. Next base: position 1,312 of record VAZQ01000291.1, read on the forward strand.
GGCGGCTATGATAGGCACTTTGACGGAATTGACGATCTGCGGAACGAGCGCGAACGTGCCCGCCTGGGTGGCGATGTCATCGCTTAAGAAAATCCCGCGATGGCCGCCGGCCTCGTTACCCTGTGCGATGACGGCGTCAACACCATGCGCTTCGAGCCAGCGTGCCTCGCTGGCGGTCGTCGCCGAGCCCATCACGAGGAAGCCTCCCGCCTTGAGCCGGTCTACAAGCTTCGGTTCCGGCAGCCCGAAATGGAAGCTAACCACCTCGGGTTTCGTCTCCTCCACGACATCACACATGGCAGCGTCAAACGCGGTGCGGTTGCTTGACGGTATTGGCGCCGCCGGATCGATGCCAAGCTCCCGGTAATAGGGCGCCAGCCGCTCGCGCCATCTTGCCTCGCGCGCGTTGTTGAGCACCGGCGGCCTGTGGCAAAAGAAATTGAGATTGATGGCCTTCTTCGTGTGTGCGCGAATTTTGGCCATCTGCTCACGGATTTGCGCGGCATTGAGCATCGCACATGGCAGCGAGCCGAGGGCGCCCGCCTCGGCAACTGACGCTGCGAGCTCCCAATCCATCGCACCGGCCATCGGCGCCTGCACGATTGGCACCTCGATCTTGAACAACGCGATGAGACGGCGATCCGGCCACATGCGCAAAATCCTCCTTGGTGTCGCAGCCTTATTTAATCACCCCTGATTCCGTTGCACCGCCATCATGCGCATCGCATCCATGCGAACGACCCGAGGCAAGGACCCGGTTCGTTCGTGTTATTCTCTCCGCTCCACTGCAGCATCGCGCGTTGCGCATCATCAGCAGCGATTTATGCCAAAATTTTCTCGGCTCATGCTAGCCTAGCAGTCTGGCGCTTTATCATCCGCCCCCCTGCGCAGGAGGCCATTATGCTGACCATAACGGCGCTCAAGCCGCGACAAGACGAGGAGCTTTTACCGACGCCGCGAGCGCGGATCGGAATGATCATCCCCTCGGTCAACAGCATGACCGAGCCGCAATTTAATCATTTTGCACCGCCCGGTCTCGGGGTGCACGTTGCGCGCGCCCGCGTTGCCGGCGAATGGAAGCGCCCGCTCGCGATGATGGAGGAAGAGATCGCCGCCGCAGCAAAGCTGCTCGCGGATGTGGCACCGGATCTCATCGTGTTTCACTGCACCGACACCTCGATGACCCAGGGCCCCCGGGGCGAAGGTCGTATTCTGGACATTGTTCAGGATGCAACGGGCATCGAGGCGCTGGCCACAAGCCGCCTGGTGTTGGAAGCATTGCAGGCACTCGGCCTGCACAGCCTCCTCCTCCTCAGTCCCTACAAGAGCAACCAGGCCGTGATCGACTATCTCAGCGCGACCGGTTTTGCGGTCGTCCATGACGTGGCACTTGGCCTCAACGCGCTCGAATTCGCTGCAGTCACCCCGCGCGAATGGGTAGATCTCGCACGCACACACGACCGAGCGGACGCCGACGGCATTTTCCTGAGCTGCACCAACACCCGGCAGATCGAGGCAATCGAAGATATCGAGCGCGTGCTCGGCAAGCCGGTGGTCAACAGCAACCAGGCGGTGCTATGGGGCTGCGTCAAGCGGCTCAAGTCGGCGTTTGCTCCCTTGCCTGCGATGCCGCGTCTTGGCCGCTTGATGCGGCACATGGATGCGTAGCAAGCGATCAGCAAAAAGGGTCGAAGCCATGAAAGGACGTCTTACCGGCGCCGTGGCATGTCTCATCCTTTTTGTTTCGATTGCAGCCGCGCAGACCTACCCGACGCGCCAGATCACGCTCGTGGTTCCCTTTGCGCCCGGCGGGCCGGCTGATTTTCTCGGTCGGCTCATCGGCCAGAAAATGAGCGAAGAGCTGGGCCAGCAAATCGTCGTCGATAATCGGCCGGGGGCTAACACCATCATCGGCGCCCAGGCAGTCGCGAAGGCGGCGCCCGACGGCTACACCTTGCTGATGGCGATCGACGGCACGCTGGTGATGAATCCATTCCTCTACAGTAAGCTCGCCTATGACCCGTTCAAAGATTTTGCGCCAATCTCGGTGATCGCGCTCGTCCCTTCGGCGGTGGTTGGCAATATCAAAATCCCGATCGACTCGATCAAGGAGCTCGTCGATCGGGAGAAGGCCAAGCCGGGCACGTTCCAGATCGGGATCAGCACGCCGACTTCGCAGGTCAATGTCGG
>VAZQ01000292.1 GCA_005883115.1 Alphaproteobacteria bacterium
AGTCTCGGAGTTTTCATCGCTTCCCCCGCCGATGCGCGCAAGGCGAGCAAGCAGCAGCGGGTCTATGCCGAACAGCGCGCCTATGGCCAACCGTGGGCGGCCCCTGGGATGCCCCGCAACACGCCGCCCGGCAACGTGGTCTGCTGGACGCCATGCGGCCAGCCGGGCGCCATTGTGCTCGGGGCCGATCCGGATCCTTTCATTCGCCAGCAGCTTCTGCGCGATGCAAGTCGATACTTCGGCGGCG
>VAZQ01000293.1 GCA_005883115.1 Alphaproteobacteria bacterium
CCAGCCGGGCGCCATCGTGCTCGGCGCAGACCCGGATCCTGCCATTCGCGCGCAGCTGCTGCGCGATGCAAGTCGCTACTTCGGCGGCGGTGATCATTAAAGCGAGCTGCCGGCGAGGCTTTCTGAAACGAGCCGCGAGTCGAACTGCGGGGCTATTTGGTCACGTGCGTCCCGACAATGCCTTCCACGAATTCAGCGACTGCATCTTCGACCTGCTGCAGCTGAAAGTTCGCGGGCAGCATCCTTTTCGGGCTCGATGTGCTGTTCCCGTGCAAAATCATTGTCGCGATCTCGCCGCCCTCGACGCTGACCCGCAGGTGCGGGTCATGACGCGGGCGTTTCGTCACCCCAAGATTGCCTTCGGGCGCGCCGAAAATATCGGCAAAGGCGATCACGCGAACGTAATCCTCCGCGACGATGAGGCGCGTGCCGGATCCCCGTAGCTCCTTGTTGGCAGTTTCGACCACCTGCCTGATGAGAGGGAAGATCCGTTTCTGCCACTGTCTCAGCGCGGCCCGCTGTAGGCCGGCAAGCTGTTCCATGGTCTGGCGCTCGACCGCGGCCTGTTTTTCCGCCCGCTGTTTCTCCGCTGCAGCGCGATCCCTTGCCGCGGCCAGCCGGCGCTGGAATTGCTCGGTCATTGCGGAGAGTTTTCCCCTTCTTGCATCAGTTCGCTGCGCATACGAGGGCGAGTCCCAAAACGCAGCGCCTCCTATGGACCCCGAACCCGAAAAGAAGAGCGCCTAAACACAGGGTCAATATATCTTTCATTGAACATTGGAGAAAAAGCGGCAAGGCACCGGCTTTTGGGCGATGAGCGACATCGCATCCCGAGGGCGATAAGATGGTTTTGCCGCTCCGCTCAAGCCAACGAAATTGCGGGCTGTTATATTGGGGAGGCCCGCCAAGATAAAAAGCGCCAAGCACGGGGAGGACTGCCATGCGACGAATTGTAATTTTGGCCCTGAGTCTTGTGCTGAGCGCTGCCGTCGCCGTGGCGCAGGGCCGCGCAGGCGATTTTCCATCGCAGCCGCTGCGGCTGATCATCGGCTTCCCGCCCGGCTCGGCAGCGGACATTACGGCTCGGCTGGTCGGGGCAGTTATGAGCGACAGATTGGGTCAGCAGGTAGTGGTCGAAAGCCGGCCTGGGGCCGGCAGCAGCATCGCGGCGGAGTTCGTCGCTCGCGCGCCGGCAGACGGCTATACACTTTACATAGGGACGTCGTCGAACGTGACCAACACAGCGATCAATCCCAACCTCCGCTTCAATTTCGGCAAGGATCTGGCGCCGGTAACTCCGCTCACCATCCTGCCGCTCATCCTCGCCGTTCATCCCTCGCTCGGCGTCTCGAGCGTCGAGGAGCTCATTGCAGTGGCGAGATCGAAGCCAGGCGAGCTCACCTACGCCTCGGTCGGGCCCGGCACGACGCCGCATCTTGCCACTGAACTCTTCAGCGTGCGCGCGAAGATCAAGCTCGTGCATGTACCCTACCAGGGCAGTCCGCCGGCGGTCACCGATCTTTTGGCGGCGCGCGTTTCGATGATGCTCGGCGTCGCCTCGACCATCATGCCGCACGTCGAAGCGGGACGCCTCAAGGCGCTCGCCTCGAGCTCGGCCAAGCGCTCGCACGCCGCGCCGAACGTTCCGACCATGGCCGAGGCGGGGCTGCCCGATTTCGAGGCCGGCGTCTGGTTCGGTCTCATGGTGCCCGCCGGCACGCCCCGCCCGGTGATTGAAAAGCTCAGCGCCGCCGCCAACGCGGCGCTCGCCTCCGACGACGTCGTCGCCAAGCTCAGGGCGCAAACATTCGAGCCGATGGGCGGCTCACCCGAGGAATTCGCCCGCTTCATCGCGCGTGAGACCGTCAAATGGAGCGCCGCGGCGGAAGCTGCCGGGCTAAAAAACTAAGCGTGTCCGACGGCACAGTTAGATCAGCAGTTCGAGCGGCGCTTATGCCTTGTAGCGGCCCCCGAAGGCGGGTTGGCTCTGGCCCAGTCCGGGAAGCTCCCACACACCCGCGCCGCCAGGATTCGTGTCGGCGCCGATATTGGCGTTGATCAGATAGGGCCGCCGCGACGCGAGCGCGCTTTGCAAAGCGTCGGAAAGATCGGCGGGGCGGTCGACGTTGACGCCCGCGATGCCGGCCGACCGCGCCATCGCCGCAAAGTCGGGATTGTAGGGCGCGCCGGTGTGCGGATGGCGGAAGTCGGTCGCAAGCTCGCGTCCGTCGAGATAGCCACGCTGCAATCCCCGGATCGAGGCATAGGCGAAGTTGTTCCACACCACCCAGATCACCGGCAGATCGTATTCGACCGCGGTGCCGAGCACGCTCGCGTGCATGAGAAAGGCGCCGTCGCCGCAGACCGAGACGCAGGGACGCTCGGGCGCCGCGAACTGCGCGCCGAGCACACCGGCAACGCCGAATCCCATCGGGCCGAAACCCATCGAACCAATGAGCGAATCCGGCCGGCGCGGATGGCAAAACTGAATGAGCCAATTGTGGTGAACGCCGATGTCGCTCACCAGGATGGCGTCTTCGGGCAAGACCTTGTCGATCTCGTGCGCGGCGCGCTGCGGGTGGATCGGAGAGGAATCATCGGCGAAGCCCGGGGCGATGAATGCGTTCCACTCGCGGCGGTATCCATCGATGGTGGCGAGCCATTTCGCGCGCGAGGCCGCAGCATCGCCGACGCCGTCACGGGAATCGACCTCCGCCAGCACTTGCTGGAGAAAGGTGCGCACGTCGGCCATCAGCCCGAGCGCCACTGGATAGTTGCGGGCGATCTCGTCGGGGTCGATGTCGACGTGGATGAGCTTGGTCGGTGGAATGGTGAACGAATAGCCGGGAAGCCACGAGCTCGACGTGCGGTCGTCGAAGCGCACGCCGAGCGCAAGCAGGACATCGGCGGTGCGCGCGGCGTGATTGGCTTGATAGGGGCCGTTGCGTGCGACAAGCCCTAGCGCAAGCGAATGATGCGAATCGATGGCACCCGTGCCGCTCGCCGACCACGCGACGGGGATGCGCAGCCGCTCTGCGAGTTTCACCAAGTGGGCCGCCGCGCCGCCGTACTTGACCCCTTGGCCCACGAGAATGACGGGGCGTTGCGCCGCAAGCAGCATATCGACGGCCTTGCTCACACCGTCGGGATCGGCGCCGCAGCGACAGGAGATGTTGGCGTTCCACTCTTCCGGCTTCGGCGTTTCCTCCGCGGCCGCTTCCTTGAAGATGTCGAATGGTACGTCGAGGACGACCGGTCCCGGCCGCCCGGTCACCATCGTTTTCCATGCTTGACGAACTGCGAGCGGGACCATATCGCCGCGCGTGGGTTGAAAGACGCGCTTGCAATAGGCGCGCACTGTGGACGGATAATCCGCCTGGTACTGGCGATAGAGTTCCTGAAACGCGCCACGGTTGAATTGGGCGGTCGGCACATTGCCGGTCACCGCCAAAAATGGAACGGAATCGAGATAGGAGTTGGCGAGCGCGATCGGCAGATTGGCCGAGCCCGGACCGCAGGAGGTAAAGGTTGCCGTCGGCTTGCCGCAGACGCGGTAGTACACGTCCGCCATGAAACCGGCGACGCTCTCGTGGTGGACGGAGACTGTCTTGATTTCGTCGGCGCGTTCGTAGAGCGCGTCGAGGAAGCCGATATTGCCGTGGCCGCAGAGGCCGAAAACGTAAGGTACCTTTTCGCGTACGAGATAGTCGACGATCACCTGACCGCCGTCGAGCATGTTCTTGGGCATCGGCTTACTTCTTCGTTTTATTGCGGCTTGACGATGGGCGTCCTGACGGGTGTTCGTATAGCGCGTCAGCGCCGCCTCGAGCTAGCAGGGCGGCGGAGGATAGCAAAGGGCGCGATGAGCTATTCGGTCGCGTTGGCAGTGGTCTGCTGGCGCTCTGACTCGTGACGCTTCGCCTCGGCACAGCCGTCGGGCATGCGCGAGGGCGCCTGCGGCGGCGCCAGCCCCCGCAGGGCCGCCTTGCGAGTCTGATATTCGAGCTCCTGACGATCGGCCTCGTAACACTCGAGGAGTTTGCGGCCCTCGAGCTCCTCGGCAGGCCCTTGTGCGGGAACATCGTTGAACCGGACGGGAACGACCACGCGGAACGACGTATCGGGAAGATTGAGAAACGGCTGTGCTTGCTGAAGCAGCAGAAGCGCCACCCTGCCAAGGTCGGGGTCAACGGTCACGATGCGCGTTCCCGGAAGCACCCATCCGGCACGGTTCATCGTCAACTCGAATCTGACGATGCCGATTTTGCCGCGGGTTCTGGTCGCCGGGAGGTAGCGTTTATTATGCTCGAGATCCGAGCTGATTTGGCTTTGCCAGTCCTGCAGCGCAGAAAAACGATTCGCCGGTCCATCGAGAGCGATCGTAGATCGCGCGCCCGTGCAGACGAGCCCCGCGACGGCAAGACAAATGCTGAGCGATTTCAGCATCTCCAACCCTGGTTTTGCCGACAAACACAACGCCCGGAACGGTCGAGGAGTTGCCCTT
>VAZQ01000327.1 GCA_005883115.1 Alphaproteobacteria bacterium
TGCAAGAGGACAAGATCGTCACGATCCCGCCGGGCTCCGGCATGATGGACATCGCCGATTTGCTCAAGCGCGAAGGCGTCGTGGATGCGCACCGACTCATTTTCATCGGCGGCGTATTCGCCCTCAAGGCGCGCTCCGACCTCAAGGCCGGCGAGTACCTGTTCCCGAAGCGGGCCAGCATGAAGGACGTGGTAGAGGCGATCGTCGAAGGAAAGGTGGTGCAACACCAACTCACTATGCCCGAGGGCCTCACCTCCGAGCAAATCGTGGCCAGGCTGCTTGAGAACGAGATCCTATCCGGCAACATCAGGGAGGTCCCGAGGGAAGGCAGTCTGCTGCCGGACAGCTACTACTTCAATCGGGGTTTCACACGCGAGCAGATGATCCAGCGCATGCGTCAGGCGCAAGAGCGGCTGGTGCGGGAAGTCTGGGATCGTCGCAATCCAGATCTGCCCCTCAAGACTCCAGAGCAACTCGTCATACTCGCATCGATTATCGAAAAAGAGACCGGTAAGGCCGAGGAGCGCACGCGAATAGCCGCGGTGCTGACAAATAGGCTCAAGCAGAGGATGAAACTACAATCGGATCCGACCATCATCTACGGTCTCGCCTTCGGCAAGGGAGCGCTCGGCCACCCGCTCACCAAGAGCGAGATAGCCCAACCGACGCCCTACAACACGTACGTCATCGACGGCTTGCCGCCCGGGCCCATTGCCAATCCGGGTCGCGCCTCGATCGAGGCTGCCGCTAAGCCGGCGCGCACGAAGGAGCTTTATTTCGTCGCCGACGGTACGGGGGCGCACGCTTTCGCCGAAACCTATGACCAGCACATGAAAAATGTCGCGCGCTTGCGCGCAGTCGAGCATGACCAGAAATCAGAGCCGGCCGCCGCAGATACGCAAGCGCCTGCTCCACGTCCGGCACCCGCGTTCACCCCGGCGCAGCGCACCAAGCGCAGCGCAAACGGCTCGCCAAAAAGCGCGCCGGGGCCTGCAGACTAGCGCGTCGGGCCGCGCGCTGCGGCCCTTGTGAGCGCTCTCGCTGGCCGCTAAGGTCGCCACGCGTTTCAGCCAAGATTATCCGTGGATAGAAGCCGATGGCGCTGTCGAGCATGACCGGCTTCGCGCGTGGCCACGGCGTGAGCGGTGCCTACAACTGGGCTTGGGAGCTGAAATCGGTCAATGCCAAAGGGCTCGATTTGCGCTTACGCTTGCCGGCAGGTTGGGACGTGGTGGAGGCTCCCGCGCGCCAGAGCGCGGCTCAAGTACTGACGCGTGGTACCGTCCATGGCACTCTTACAGTCGAGCGGCTAGGCGTCGCTCCGATCGTGCGTGTCAACGAACCGGTGCTCGCGGCCGTGCTGGCGACCATCAAGGGATTGGCTGGGCGCGTGGACGCCGCCGCGCCGCGGCTCGACGGAATCCTCTCCCTTAAAGGGGTGGTCGACGTGATCGACGAGGATGAGCGCGAGGCGGAGCGAAGCGCCGCCGAGACAGCGGTCATCGGGGGCTTCCATGCGACCCTCGCGGAATTGACCACTATGCGCCGGCATGAAGGCGAAGCTTTGGGACGAGTGTTGGTACAGCGCGCGAAGGAAATCGCTGCGTTGGCCGCACAGGCGGAAGCCGCGCCCGGCCGCCGACCGGAGGCGATCAAGGCGCGGATTGCCGACCAGGTGGCAATGCTGCTCGACGCCTCGAGCCGCTTCGATGCCGATCGGCTGCATCAGGAGGCCATCCTCATTGCCAGCAAGGCCGATATCCGAGAGGAGCTCGACCGGCTCGTCTCGCACGTAGCGCAGATCGAGCGACTGATCGTCGGGGGCGGGCCCATCGGCCGCCGGCTCGATTTCTTGGCGCAGGAGCTCAATCGCGAAGCCAACACGTTGTGCTCCAAATCGAATGACGTGGAACTGACCAATATCGGGCTCGAGCTCAAGAGCGTTGTCGAGCAGTTCCGGGAGCAGGTGCAAAACTTGGAATGAGCAATGCCCGCAGAGCGAGATCGGCAACACAAAGATGCCATCGCCCGCCGCGGGCTCATGCTGGTGTTGTCCTCGCCGTCGGGAGCCGGCAAGACCACCTTATCGCGCAAGCTGCTCGAGGCCGATCCAGGGATCGAGCTGTCGGTGTCGGTGACCACGCGAAAGCAAAGGTCCGGCGAGATCGATGGGCGAGACTATCATTTCATCGACGCGCAGCGATTCGAGACCATGGTCAAGCGGGGTGAACTTCTGGAATGGGCGCAGGTGTTCGGGCATCACTACGGCACGCCGCGGGCGCCGGTGGAGGCAGCCCTCTTGAGTGGCCACGATATTTTATTCGACATCGATTGGCAGGGAACGCAGCAGCTTCGCGAAAAGGCGGACCATGATCTCGTCAGCGTCTTTGTACTGCCACCGTCAATGCCGGATCTTGAGCGGCGCTTGCGCCGCAGGGCGCAGGATTCCGACGAGGTGATCCGCGCCCGCATGGCGACGGCGGCCGAGGAGATGAGTCACTGGGCGGAGTACGACTACGTCGTGATCAATACCGATATCGATCGCGCGTTCGCCGAAGTGCAAACGATCCTGGCTGCCGAGCGGCTCAAGCGCGAACGGCAGACGGGGCTCTCTGACTTCGTCCGCCGGCTGCAGGCGCAGCTATGATCTCGAGCAATCCGCGGAATCTCCTGCGTATGTCCTGCCATAGCACCGATGGCGCACGCGAACACCGCGAGCAGAGCGTCAGCGTGCGGTGAACGCCCGCGCCAGAGCGACGAAACCCTCGACCGGGACATCCTCGGCCCTGGCAGTCGGCGCGATCCTCGTCGCCTCGAGCAATGCCATCGCATCGAAGCCAAGCGATTTCAGGCTTTGGCGCAACATCTTACGGCGTTGGCCAAAGGCGGCTTGAGTCACCCGCTCAAGGGCTCGGAGTTCGCACGCGAGTGGGGCTTTTCGCGGCACGAGCTCGACGAGAGATGAAGTGACCTTGGGCGGCGGCACAAAGGCGCTGGCCGCAACATTGAAGCAAATGCGCGCCTTGCAGCGCCAGCCAACGAGGACGGAAAGCCGTCCGTAGCTCTTCGAGCCAGGGGTGGCGACCAGCCGTTCGGCGACTTCACGCTGGAACATCAGTACCAGCCGGTCATACCAAGGTGGCCAAGATTCCTGCGTGAGCCAGCCGACCAGCAGAGCAGTGGCGATGTTGTAGGGCAGATTCGCAACAATACGCGCTGACGCGCTGTCCAGCAGCGGACGCGGGTCGAAATCGAGGGCGTCGCCTGCAACGATCTCCAGACGTCCTGGATAGCGCCGTGCGATCTGCTCCTGCGCCGCGACAGCACGGTCGTCGCGCTCGATGGAAATCACGCGACGCGCGCCAGCTGCAAGAAGCGCACGGGTGAGGCCGCCCGGCCCGGGGCCGATCTCGACCACGTCCACCCCTTCGAGCGGACCCGCGGCGCGCGCGATACGAGCGGCTAGATTCAGATCGAGCAGAAAATTTTGCCCGAGCGATTTCTTGGCTCGCAGACCGTGTTGGCGAATAATCTCGCGCAGCGGCGGAAGATCATCGATGGCGCTCATGCACGACGGGCAATCGGAGGGGATTGGGCCCGGGACGACAGCCTTGCCGCAAGTTGAAGAGCGGCGATCAGGCTGGTGGGATCGGCGCGGCCAGTGCCGGCGATGTCGAAGGCCGTGCCGTGGTCGGGGGAGGTCCGCACGAACGGCAAGCCCAGAGTGACGTTCACCGCGTGATCGAAAGCCAGTGTCTTGATCGGAATCAGCGCCTGGTCGTGGTACATCGCGAGCGCCGCGTCATAGCTCGCGCGCGCCGCCCGATGGAACAGCGAATCGGCGGGCAGCGGACCGCGGGCCTCGATACCTTCCGCCTTGAGACGTTCCACGGCGGGGCGCACCACGGTCAGGTCCTCGTCGCCGAGCGCGCCGTCCTCGCCTGCGTGCGGATTAAGGCCGGCGACGGCAAGACGCGGCCGCGCGATGCCGAAGCGCTCGCGCAGGTCGCGCGCGACAATCCGCCCGGTTTCGACTACGAGATCTCCGCTGAGATGGGCGATGACATCTTTCAGCGGAAGGTGGATAGTGACTGGTACGACCGCGAGTTCCGGGGACCACAGCATCATCACCGGGCGACTTGCCACGCCGGTCGATTCCTCGACCAACTTACCGAGATATTCGGTATGTCCCGGCTCGGGGAAGCCCGAGCGATAGAGCACGTTTTTGGCGACCGGATTGGTGACCATGGCCATTGCGGCTCCGGCGCGGACGTCGGCCACTGCCTGACGAATGGCCGCTAGCGCCGCCGGGGCGCTCGATTCGTCCGGACGGCCCGGCTCAGCACTGATTGGCACACCAATGTCGACCACGGGTAGGGCAGTCTCAAATGTCGTCCATGCCGCTGCCGGTTCGACGACGGCGACGGTCAAATCAGGTGCGATGCGCTCCGCACGCCGTGTGATGAATGCGGGATCGCCGAGGAGATAGAAGGGCGGCAGGCCGAGCTCTGCACGCTGGCGCCAGGCCGCGAAGGTGATGTCGGGTCCGATGCCCGCCGGCTCACCAACCGTCAGCGCCAATGGCCGCGCCATGACGCTCAAGTCCTATTTGTATTCGAGCATCGCGCCGCGACGCAGCTCCTGCAGATATTGCTTCGAGCGCTTCTCCAAGCGCTCGGCCATTATGGAGTCGCGCACTTGGCGCCGAATCGGTGAATTGTCGGCCGTAGATTCCTTTTTCGCGCAAATCGCGAACATCTCGATTCCGAACTTGGTGACTTCGGGCGCAGTCAGCCGGCCGACCTCGACCCCATCGAGCACCTTGCGCAGCTCCGCAGGAATATCAGCCGAGCTGCGAACAACTTGGTCACGCACAGCGACGTCCTTGAGCGCGCGAGCGAAAGAAATTCCGGTCTCGCAGCCCTGAAAACGGCTGCGCAAAGCTTCCGCTTCGCGCTTGCGCCCCTCGACGAACGTCTCCGCCGATCCAGTCGGCACGAGGAAGAGAATGGGGCGCAGCGTGTAATCATATCCGACGCTATCGTTGGATTTGGAATCCATCGCCGTGAGGATATCTTTGTCGCCGATCTGCAAGCTCGCCTGGTATCGTCCCCGCACGAGTTGCGGCCACGTCATGTCGGCCTTGAGGCGGGCCTTCAGCGTTGAGGCATTGACTCCCGATTTGGCGAGCTGCTCGGTCAATTGCTCGGGCGTCAAGCGCATGCGACTCGCCACCGAGGCATAGGCGGTATCAATCTCGGAACTGGGAATTTCGAGCCCCCATTTCTTGGCCTCGCGCACTTTCAGCTTCTCATTAATTAACTCGTCGAGAACCTCCTGGCGGGTAGCAACCTTGTGCGTCGATAATTGATTGAGCTTGGCGCGCTGCTCGATGTCTAGTGCCGTAATCGGCTCGCCGTTGACTATGACGACAACTTGCTGCGCGCGCGCAACCGTCGCCAGCGCCGAGAGGCCTAACATGAGAACCGCAGCGGTCAGTAGGCTGCGGAAGGTCCTGGTAACATCGAACATCATCCCTCCCTCCGCTTGCTCACCGTTGAAAGCTCGCCCCTGCATTGCTCGGAAGCATGTTTCCTCCGATCGAGCCGCTAAGCCCCGAAGAGTTCGCGGCTAATGGGTGCTGCCGAATACCCCGGGGGTAACCATGGGGGCTCCCGCTGCGCTAGTACTCGAAGTTCCGCCGAGTGTACGCAAGGTGAGCTGCATCATGTAGCTGTGATTCACCGAAACGCTGCCGCTATAGGCATAGCTGGTAATGTAACTCAGGGCCAAGATGACACAGTCATCGATGTATCCGGCGCCGATCTGGGTTTGCGTGACCGAATTGTGGTGAATGTCATATCCCGCTGCCCCAAGCAGGACCCAGTTCGGGTTGAGCTTGAAGCGCGCACTGCCGAGAATGCCCTCGCGGCGCTCGAGGAACCCGATCAGCGGTTGCGGGGCATAGTTGCCGTACATCACGCTCGTCGTCCAACGGCCGAAATTAGCGGTGGTTTCCAGTTCCGTGCGCTGGAGCGTGAAGTCGCTCTCGGCGAAGCGGAATCGGGAAGTGAAGGTCAGCAGGCTGTTCGGCTGATACGATGCTCGCGCCACGTAGTCCGAATTCGCGGTATCCAGACCACTGTTAAGCCCGGTGTTAGTCGTGCTGGGCAGCGCAAAGGAGTTCAATCCATAGAGCTGGTAGGACTGCCCGAACAGGAAGTTCACGTTGCCGCCGCGGTTGAACTGGGCGGTATACTGAATGCCAGCGTTCGCCCGGCCGCCGCCTTCGATGCGATCCCAGCCGGAAAACTTGTTGATCTTGAACAGATTTGAATCGTCGAAGATGAGGCTTTGCGCATCCTCGTTAGGGAAGGAGCCGACGAACGTCTCGTTCGGCCGGAAAATAAGCTGCCCGATCGGCTCGATGGTTTGCGTGCCCCAGGACTGGACGTTGATGAGCGGAAAGCGATATTCGAGACCCGCGACGGGCATAACGCGTCCAATGTCGCTCTGACCGACATTGATGAAATTGGAGACGCCTGGCTGATTTGCGACGTTCATATCGGCAAGGTCGGCGCGGACGCTCAAGAACGGGGTGAACATTTGGCCCCAGGAATCAATGACCGTGGCTTTCCAATTCCACTCGGTGGAAGCTCGGGTGTAGGTGTCGGGCACGCCGCGCAGCACGCAATTGTTCCGGTTGATGACGGCAGGATCGGCGGTCTGGGCACACAGAGCGCCGTTCACTGCCGCTTGAGAGATTGCATCGAAGTTGGCAGCTTCACGCGAGAGGCTGACCAGGTTGTTGCGGAAGCTGAGTTCGCCGCCGAAAATGGGGCTGTTGAACACATAATCATGATCGATCACCGGATGCACGACCGGGAGCTGACTCTGGACGTCTAAGGGCGAAAGACCATAGAAGTACAACGCCCGGGCATCGAAGTAGCTGCGGTCGCCGCGCCCGGCGAGGTAGACTTGGGACAACGCGTAATCCACGCTGACGTTAATCAAATTGGTGGGTATTTGCAGGTTTCGGATCAGGCCGTAATCGTAGAGGTAGTTCTTGTCGGAAAGCAGTGTGCCGTTCCAGCCCCAGGCCCACTTATCGGACAGATTGAACTGACCCGAGCTTTCTAAGCTGCCGCGCCAGTCGAGATAGCCTGGCGTGTTCACAAACGGGGTTTTGTCGAGCTGAAAGATCCCCGTGGCACGAATACTGTAGGCGCCGTCGATCAACCGCTGGCGCCACTCGCCTTGCAGCAATGGACCCTGCTTGCTCGTGATCATGGGCGTGAAGGTGAAGTCGTAATTGGGCGCGAGCGCCCAGTAGTACGGCACCGTGACTGCGGCCCCGTACACGGAGCTCGTGCTGAAGTTCGGGCTCAGCACGCCGGTCTTGCGTTTCACGGTCGGATCCGGTGCCGAAAGGTACGGTATATAAGCCACCGGTACGCCCGCAAATTCGAGGCGTGCGTCCTCGAAATAGATCATCTTCTCGGTTTGATCGTGGATGATGCGGGCGCCTTTCACCTGCCATTTCGGCGGCCGCGTGGGATCCTCAACGCACGGTTCGCAGGCGGTATAGACGCCGTCATGGAAGACCGTGAAGTTGCCGGAGCGCTCCGCGCGCGGGGCGGCGAAGCGGGTCTGCTCGGGTGCATCGAGTCTCAGCGAATCCACGAAACCATCGCGATAATCGTCGCTCAGGTCCATGATTTCGCCGCGCGTGACCGTGCCGTCACCTTCCGTCAGCTGCGCATTTCCTTCGGCATGCAGGCGCTTGGTTTTTTGGTCATAGATGACCCGGTCGGCTTCGAGCGTCGAATTGCCAAAATAGAGCTGCACATTGCCGACAGCCGAAACGCGCTCATTGGTGTAATCGTAGTGAATTTCCTCCGCGCGAACGAGCATCTGCTCCTGCGAACGTTGCGGCCGTACGGGCGGCTTCGGCCGTGCTGGGAACGCCAACTGAGCAGCGACGGGTGACACGCCGCCGACGCCGGCGAGGAGCATGACGGCGGCCGCAGAAGTGATCAGCGCGCCCGCCCATGTGCGCAGGCGCCGGGATCGCGAATGGGTGGCACGACCGCCCATCAGCCGTCCTCCTGGTAAAGCAGCGCCATCAAGCCGGTGATCGCCCCGATCGCGGGGGGCAATCCTGCTGCCGCCAAAGGGCCCATCAGCCCGGCTTTGCTCAAGTCGCCGGTCACCTTCGATAAGATGTAGAGCGCAAAGCCCGCCCCGATGCCGCCCAAGACGATCTTCTGCACGCCTCCGAAGCGAAAAAAACGCAAACTGACGGAAGCCGCCAAAAGCACCATCGCCGCGAGATAGAACGGCTGGGCCAGCAACTGGTAATATTGCAAGCGGTAACCAGCGGCGGCTAAGCCTGCGTTTTCTGCGTGATCGATATACGACGAGAGTTGCCAGAACGGCACGGTCTCAGGCGTGGCGAAGCTTTCTCCGACCTGTACCGGCGTTAAGCTGGTTTTGAGAAGGAAGCTTTCGCGATCCGACGGGGCCGCACCAGTAACGTAGAATCGGACATCTTCGAGCCGCCAGTAACCCGGCTCGAGGGTGGCGCTTTTAGCTTCAATGCGGTCGTGAAAGCGGCCATTGGCGTCGAACCGGAAAACGCTCACGCCTCCCAATTCGATTCCCTGCAGGCGGCTCGATTTCGCGTTGATCACGGCTTGGCCGTCCTCGCTGCGTTGACGCAGCCAGAATCCGCGTCCGGTGCCGCGAAAGCCGCTGTCGGGCCGGGACAGATCAGCCTCGAGTCGCGTAGAGAACTCGCGCAAGTTTGCGGAGATCGGATTATAGACCGTCGTCAGGGCGATGCCGAGCAATGTCGCGATAGCGAGGGCTGGTGCCATGAATTGCCAGGCTGAAATGCCGGACGCCCGTGCGACGACCAGTTCCAAACGCCGCGACAAATTCAAATAGCAGAACATCGCGCCGACCAGGACGGCAAAAGGCATCACTCGCTCGGTGATGAAGGGCACGCGCAAAAGCGTGATCTGGGCGACCAGCAAGGCTGAGACGTCCTTGACATCCGCGGAGCGCCGCAACATCTCGAGAAAATCGATCATCGCGGTCAGGACGAGCGTCCCCGCGAACACAGCCAGCACCGCCGAGAGGAAACGCCATCCGAAGTATCGCGACAGTGTGCCGGTAATCATGGTGCTTGCCCCATCAAGGCGCCCGTGCGCTGAGCGAGCCGCTCCATTAGTCGCGTAATGGCGTTGGCCATGAAAACAGGGGGCTCGATGATGACTCCGCGCGAAATCGCGATGTAGCCAAGCACGAACGTTGTAACTAGGGCCAGATACGGAAGCAGCAGGGCGACCGGTGTGTGGACTCCTGCGATCGTCCCGACGAAGCCTATTCCGCGCAGTGCCGCCAGCGCGCTGATGGCGCCCATCAGCGACATGGTCCGATTCTGCCGTGTCGTACGCGGCGCGCCGAGGTAGGCGTATGTCATCACGACGAAGGCGAGTGGGTAAAGCGGCGCCGTGATCCGGTCATGAAATTCGGCGCGGATCTGAGCCGGCTCGTCGGCAAACATCGCCTGGGTGCCCGAAGGATCATAAAGTTCCCACAGATATCGCTCCCGCACCGAATATTTGAGGCTCTGCTTGCCGTTCGACAGCCAAGACAGGTCAAACCCGTAGCTGTTGAACAGCACGAGCGTAGGATCGCGTTGCCCCGTCTCATGGCGCTGCACGCTTCCGCTCTCTAGCACCAGGAATACACCGCGGTCGTTTTTTACGATGTCGCCTTGCTCGGCCAGGATGGTCGCGCGCTCCTTCGGATCACGCTGATCATCGATGAGGATCCCGAGTAACTGTCCATCGGGGCGCCGCTCGCGAATATGCAGCGTAAGTCTCTCCTCCAGTTTGATGAAACGGCCGGGTTGCACGATGTTGGAGACCAGATCGGCGCGAACTTCCGTGGCCCAGCGCCGCAGTTCGCGCAGTCCCCAAGGCGAGACATAGATACTGATCGCCGCGACGAGCAGCGACACTACGATTCCGGCCGCAAGGAACGGACGAAATAGAACCCAAGGTGGCATTCCGGCGGCATTCATCACGATAAGCTCGGAATCATTGCCGAGCTTGTTGAGGACGTGCGCGACCGCAATCATCAGCGCGATCGGCGCGATGATCAGGACGAGCAGCGGAATGATGAGGCCGGTGATCCCGATGAAGACGAAGATGCTCTGGCCCTGATTCGTCATCAGGTCGATGTCGCGCAACGCCTGCGTGATCCACATGAGCGCGGTCACGCTGGCGCAAATCACCAGGAACGCACCGAGCGTGATGCGAAAAATATATCGGCCGATGGACCCCATCGATTTGCGCGTCCCCGCTCGCGACGTACTCTCGGTGCGACGGGCCCCCTACGCCCGCAACAGCGCACCGATGCTAATTCCAAGGCCTTTTTTAGCCTCTCTCTGATCGGGCAACAAAGTGGCTTGGCCAAGGCAAAGCCTTTGACTATGCACAACAAAACGTTAATCCGGGCGCTGTGTCTCGGCCGCCACAGGACAACTGGCTAAACGCGCGGTTTTGAACGCCGGCGTGACGCGTCCAGAGCCATTGGTCTGACTATGGCCAACCCTACGGCTGCTTCGGCCGTGCCCGCCACCGGCTCGACTGAGATTCGGGCGTCGGAGGGCGAATCGAGAGGGGAAACGGGCTCATTCCCCTCTTTGCGTGCGTCCTGCCCTGATTTTCGCTCGGTCGGCGCGCCTTGATTGCGTCGGCAAAACAGGGTTCCAGTCTCACACCGCGGATGTGCCCATTCGAGAGGAGAGCCCCATGCCCGGCCGCCTGGAGCTTGAATTTGCGCCCTTCGCAACGCTCCCGAGGGGCGTTCTTGTCCTGTTCTGCGAAGAGGGGCTCAAATTCGGCTCTGTCGCGCGCCGTGTTCTCGCCCCGACTGGCGATCTCCTGAAGCGTGCAGCGGCGGCCGAGCGGTTCAAAGGGAAGAACGGATCTGCGCTCGACCTGGTTGCGCCGCCCGGTCTAGACGCGTCACGTCTTGTCGTCCTCGGCGTCGGCAAGGCACGCGATCTCAAGGTGCAAGATTTCGTCAAGCTGGGCGGCGCTGCCATGGGCAAGATTCCGCCCCGGGCGAGCGAGGCCACGGTCATCGCCGATCTGCCCGCCGGCGCGTTTAGGCCCGAGCGCATTGCCGAAATGGCACTCGGCGTACACCTCCGCGCCTATGCCTTTGACCGTTACAAGACGAAACGCAAGGAGGAGGAGGAGAAAGCAGCAAAGGTAAGAGTCAAGATTACGGTGGCGCGAGTGGCGGCTGCGGAGAAGGCGTTTGCTCCCCGCGCCGGCGTAGCAGACGGTGTGATGGTTGCGCGCGACCTCGTCAACGAACCGGCCAACGTGCTCTATCCGGAGGAATTCGCCCGGCGTGCCGTTGGGCTGAGAAAGCTCGGTGTCGGCGTCCACGTACTCGATGTCAAAGAGATGAAGAAGCTCGGAATGAATGCGCTGCTCGGCGTCGGACAAGGGTCCGAGCATGAAAGCCGCACGGTCATTATGCGCTGGAATGGTGGCAAGCGCGGAGCGGCGCCGCTGGCCTTCGTCGGCAAGGGCGTCTGTTTCGACACCGGCGGTGTCTCAATCAAGCCTGCCGCTAACATGGAGGACATGAAAGGCGATATGGCGGGCGCTGGTTGCGTGGTCGGCCTCTTGCATGCGCTTGCGGCGCGCAAGGCGAAAGTCAACGCCGTCGGCGCCATCGGGCTCGTGGAGAACATGCCGGATGGCCGGGCCCAGCGCCCGGGCGACATCGTCACCACCATGTCAGGGCAGACGATCGAGATCATCAACACCGACGCCGAAGGCCGGCTCGTGCTCTCGGACCTGCTGCACTACGTGAACAAGCGCTTCAAACCCAGATTGATGATCGATCTCGCGACTCTGACTGGGGCGATCGTCGTGGCGCTCGGGCAGGAATACGCCGGGTTATTCGCCAACGACGAAAGGCTCGCGGAGCGACTTGTCAGGGTCGGCAACGAAATCGGCGAGCGGGTGTGGCGAATGCCGCTCGGGCCGGAGTATGACAAGATGATCGACTCGAAATTCGCGGATATGAAAAATACGGGTGGTAGGTATGGAGGTGCTATTACGGCTGCGCAGCTGCTGCAGCGCTTCGTCGACAAGACGCCCTGGGCCCATCTCGACATTGCGGGAACCGCTATGGGCTCGCCGCAAAGCGAGATCAACCGGAGCTGGGGCTCCGGCTTCGGCGTGCGGCTGTTGGACGGACTCGTCGCCGAATATTACGAGAAATAATGCCCACTCTCGCCGCGGTTTCGCGCATCGCGTCTCGATGGGGCAATCATCATGACGGAAATCCTGATCTATCAGCTGCAACGCCAACCACTTGAGCGAGTGCTTCCCGCGCTTATCGAAAAGTCGCTCGAACGCGGCTGGCGCGTGATCGTTCAGGCAGCCTCAGAGGAACGGCTCGAGGCACTTGACGCTCAACTATGGACCTTTCGCGACGACAGCTTCCTCCCGCACGGTACTTGGCGAGAGGCGGAGGCGGGCCAGCAACCGATCCTGCTCACGCTCGATGGTGATAATCCCAACCGCGCCGAGGTGCGATTTCTGATCGATGGTGTGCCGACGCCGGCCGACGCGGAGGATTATCAACGCATCGTGCTACTCGTCGACGGAGAGGATCCCGATGCGGTTGCCGCCGCCCTCGCACAGCAGAACGAAGGAAGGGCAAAGGGTTTCGCGGTCACTTATTGGCGGCCTGACGAGGAGGGCCGTTGGCGGCGCCTCGGGTAACCCTCGGGTGTCGAGGCTGCGGACTAAACTATTGACGACGCAGGGATCTCGCTCCCAAGCATTGCGAACAAAGCTCAAAAATGTTGGAATATCGTCGCCCCCTGGCCGTAGAGGAAACGAGCCATGTCCCTGCTCATCGTCTACGTCGCGTTAATGATCACGGGGGATCTCGTTGCTTATGCCATCGGGCTGGTGATTGAACAGAATATTCCGGCAGCGAGCCTGCCATCCTTTCTGGCGATGTATTTTGCGTTCCTCTGGGTTGCCTGGGTCATCGCGGTGCGCATCACTCAGCCGCGGGCGCGGCCGCAATAAGCCTAACGTCATGCGCTCGCGGACTTGCCAGCTCGGATCCGTGCTCCGAGTTGCCTGAGGGAAACAAGTGAAGATGAGAGTGAGGATACTGACGCAAAATCTCGGCGAGCGGGCGCGTGGGTCGATGCCGACTCTCGGAGGTCGGGCGGCTGGAAGGCAACGACGCAACAAAATCTTGCGCGTGCTTGCAATGATCGCGTTTGGCTCCGCTGTGGCTGCATGCTCCTCGGATCTCAGCCTCAACAATGTCACGCTCGTTCCCAAACCTGAGACGTTGCTGCGCAAGCCCGACTGGGCAACCTTTTCCGGGGGCAAAAACGATTTCACTTTGCGACCAGTAACGGCAGCGGATCTCGTCAACGCGGCGGGCCAGTGTGCTGGAGAAGCTGAGCAAGCGGGGAACGATGCGACGACGGCAGGGTCCGCGCCCGTTACGGGCGGCATTGCGCTGCAGATGACAGAGTGCGACG
>VAZQ01000294.1 GCA_005883115.1 Alphaproteobacteria bacterium
ACGATTTCGCGCACCGGCAGATGGGCGGTATCGGAAACGAGATCCATGTGGATCTTTTCCCCCACCTCGTGCTCGGCGTGCTCGGCGGGCCCTTCCGCGGCGGCAGCTGCCGGCTTGCGGCACATCTCGTTGAACAAGCTGAGCACCGCGGCACATAAGGCGACGGTGCCCACGACTAGCGGCACGATCTTGGCGCTGAAATCCCACTGCAGCGATGCAACGACCGCGGCGCCGATCAGCGCGATCATGAACATGGTGAAAAGTTGCGAGGGATGAAACGTCGGCCGCTGGAAGCTGGTCAGCATCCGCCCGAGGCCGCCTTGGCTGCGAATGTCCTGCAACAATGGTCGTATCAGGCCGAGGATAGCGAGCGCGAACAGCAAGACCACGATTGGTCGCAGCATCCAACTCAACCCGTAGCGCTCGATCGATATGAAGAGATAGCGTTCGATGGTGTCGCCCAGCACGACGCCGAGGATGAGCGGCGGGCGCGGCCATTTGAACTGCTTCATGATCCAGCCGACCAGGCCAAAGAACAGCAAGGTGAAAAGATCGCCCCATTGTCGCGTGGCCTCGAAGGCGCCGATGTAGATGATACCAAGCACGGCCGGCAGGATGAGCGTGTAGCGCAGCGTCGCGAGCTTCGCGAATTGCGGGCTGAACGCGTAGCAAAGACCCGCGCCCAGGATGTTCGCCAAGGCGACCGACCACACCATCGCGTAGGTGATGCTGAGATTCTTGGTCAGCATGTCGGGACCCGGCACCAGGCCGTGGATCAAGAACGCGCCGAGCAGGATGGCCATGGTGGCGCTGCCGGGCACGCCGAAGGCGACGGTCGGAACGAGCGCGCCACCCTCCTTGGCGTTGTTGGAACTCTCGGACGCGATCACGCCCCGCACGTCACCCTTGCCGAAGGTGGCGCTCGCGCCTTTTTCGGTCTTGAGCGCGTGGCCGTAGGCGAGCCAGTCGACCACTGATGCACTGATGCCGGGAATGGAGCCGATCCCGCCTCCGATCCACGAGCATCGCATGATCAGCCACCAGTGACTGAAGCAGTCCTTCACGCCCTGCCACTGGCCTTTGTAGATGTTGGCCATGCCTGTATCTGACGCAATCGCGACCCGGCCGATCAGCAGATCGCAGAGCTCCGGCAGCGCGAACACGCCGAGCAGGAGCGGCGTGAGGGGCAATCCGTCCCAGAGATAAAGGCTATCGAAAGTCCAGCGCAGGGTGCCGGTCTGCGGATCGGTGCCGATCATGGCGATCATGACGCCGAGGCATCCGGCGGTAATCCCGCGCAGCGGCGCATTGCCCGACAACACCGCGACCATGGAAATGCCAAGCACGGAGAACGCCAGAAGCTCCGGAGATCCGATGAACAGCATCACCGGGCGCAGGATCGGAATGCTGATGCCCATCAGCACCGCGCCAAAGACGCCTCCCATGAGCGAGGACATGTAGGCGGCGCTGAGCGCGCGTCCTGCCTCGCCCTTCTTTGCCATCGGAAAGCCGTCGAGCACCGTGGCCGCGGAGGCGGCACCTCCGGGCACACCGAACAGAACCGCTGGAATGGGATCGCCGGTTGCCGTCGTCGCGCCGAGACCGAGCAGAAGCGCGAAGGCTGAGTAGGGATCCATGTTGAACGTGAACGGCAACAGCATCGCCGTTCCGGTGAGGCCGCCGATTCCGGGGATGATGCCGAGTACGAGGCCCATGATGCAGCCGAGCGCCAGGAACATCAGGCGGTGGGGCTCCATGAGCGTCAGGAAGGCCTTGCCCGCGGAGGCAGCCATGAAGCCGAGTTCTCCGCCGATCACGTCCATCTCTTCCGCTCCTAGAGATCGCTTCCCGCGCGCACGCTCAGGACGAATGCGGGGTCACGCAGCTCGCGCGCTCTGCATCCGAGCTTGCACGATCAGATCAACGCATCCGAGTGAAAGCGTGCATCCCGCCGCATGGCGTTTGCATGTGACTGGCGCCCCTCGCCCGAGTTCGCTCGCGACGATCGGCCTTTATCGTCGCCCACTCAGTTGTTTTCGGGCTCATGTAAGCAGAAGATCGGATGAGGGAAAAGCCGCTCGCTTCGCCGCCTGGGGGTTTGCCAGGGCCAGGTTCGACCACGACGCGAGCTATCGAACGCTGCCGAGGTCGTCTAGTTTTACCTCGACCGGTCTTCTCAGTCGGGAGCTCGACATGAGCGATGCAGCGTCGAAACCTTGGCCGACCGAACTGCGTCTGCACAAGGACGGCAAGACGCTGACCATTACGTTCGATGACGGGCAAAGATTCGACCTCAGCGCCGAATATCTGCGCGTCAAGAGCCCGAGCGCCGAGGTGCAGGGCCATTCGCCCGACGAGCGCAAGACCGTCGCGGGCAAGCAGGATGTCGCCATCCTCGAAGTCGTTCCGATCGGCAACTACGCGGCGCGGCTCGTTTTCGACGACATGCACTCGACCGGCATCTACAGCTGGGACTACTTCCTTGCGCTTGGACGAAACCGGGATGCCAATTGGCAGGATTATCTCGACGAACTGGCCGGCAAGGGTCTTGCGCGCTGAACCCGACGGGATCGCGCGTGCGTCGCCCTACCGCAATGCTGCTACTGCACGATGACCGTCGCGCCGATCCGGACCCGATTATAGAGATCGATCACGTCCTCATTGGTCAAGCGGATGCAGCCCGACGACACCGCTTGGCCGATCTTGTCCGGCTCGTTCGAGCCGTGAATGCGATAGAGGCTCGCGCCGAGATAGATCGCGCGGGCGCCCATCGGATTGTCGGGGCCGCCGGCCATATGGTGCGGCAGGTCGCGCCGACGCTGCAGCATCTGCTCGGGCGGCGTCCAGTCCGGCCACTCGCGTTTGTCGCTGATCTGGCTGACGCCGCTCCAGGCGTAGCCGGCGCGGCCGACGGCGATGCCATAGCTCAGCGCCTGGCCGTTGCCGAGCACGAGATAAAGCCGGCGCTGGGCCGTGCTGACCACGATGGTGCCGGGCTTCTGATTAGTGGGATAGCTCACCAGCGTCCGCGCGGTCGAGGGACCGAACAAGCTCGCGAAGAACGAGCGGCCACGCGCATACTGATCGTAGGGATGGGCCGCCGCCGGTGTGGCACAGGCGACGGCAAGTAGCGCGACAGCGCACGTGCCGCCGGCAAGGAAACGTGCAAACATGACGAAGCCCCCGCATCATCGAGCGCAGGATTGAAAGCCCGCGCATGCGCTACAGAGTCTACAAGCTGTGAAGCGACTGTCGATCGACCTGATACGTGCGCGTGCAAATTTGCTGCGCGGTGTTGCCGAAAAGTCGCTGCAATGTCTCACGGGCGACACTCTCGACCGTGCAGCCGATAGGGATTCGTCGCGCACGACTCCCAAAATGGTAATATACGCCAGCAGACGGGTCGCCGGTCGGCACCAGCTCATGCGGAGGCGAACATGCTGAGGGACGATAGCGGCAACGGAGGGGGCCGGCCGAACCTGCCCCGCAACGTGCTCGGGGAACAGCTCGAACTCTGCTCCATAAGCCCGATGAGCGGCTTCTTTCGGGACGGCTGCTGCGATACTGGGCCGGAGGATGTCGGCAGCCACACGGTCTGCGCCGTCATGACCGCCGCCTTTCTCGCGTTTTCCAAATCCCGCGGCAACGATCTTTCCACACCGATGCCGGAATTCGGCTTTCCCGGCCTCAAACCCGGCGACCGTTGGTGCCTCTGTGCGCCGCGTTGGCAGGAGGCACTCGAGTCGGGCCAGGCGCCGCGCGTGGTCTTGCGTGCGACGCACGAAGACGCGCTGAGCTACTGCTCGCTCGCC
>VAZQ01000295.1:0-3968 GCA_005883115.1 Alphaproteobacteria bacterium
CGTGAACCGGATTGGGGGCAAGCTGCGGCGCAGCACCTGCGCCGTTCGCCTCGGGTCGCACGGACACCGTCTGCGTGTGGTAGCCGCTCAGTGCGAATGTCACCGAGAACTCACTGCCGGGCTGCACCGCGAGCTGACAGGGCGTGCGACAGATCTGACCAAGGGTGGTTTTCGCTTCCGCGCCTGGCGGTTCGGATTCAATGGCCAGCGTCTCGGATTGCGGAGCGGATTTGAGGAAATCCAGGCTCGGCATCGCTGCAGAACACCCGGCCAGCATCAAGCCAGATGCCGCCAGGACAATAACTCGGCTCATGATCCCACCCTCGGCGGCAACGGCCACCTATCCCCGGAACACGACCATAGGACACGCAAGCACGGTCCTTCCGGTGCCCTAAAGGTAGTGCCCTAAAATGCCGCAAGTGTGGCGCCGATAAGGTAAAATACGATTAACGTTGTTCCGCCAGGGTGGGACTGCCTGCGCGTAACAGGCCAAATATGGCGCTTGGCAGCTCGGTCAGCGCGCTTATCACTTGGTCGGGCTCCATTTCCGCGACTGGAATCTCCGTATAGCCATAGTCAACGGCGACGATTGGAACTCCCGCCGCGCGCGCAGTGGCGATGTCGCTCATCGAATCCCCGACCATGACCGCAGAGGCGATCTGACCGTGGGCGCGCGCGATGGTTCGCCGCAAGAATTCCGGATGGGGCTTTCGCAACCCGAAGGTATCCGCCCCACAGATGGCCACGAAGCGGTTCGACAACCCGAGCGCGTCGAGCAGCCGGACCGACAACCATTCGAGCTTGTTGGTGCACACCGCCAGCCGACAACCGAAGGCGCCGAGCTCGTCGAGCGCCGATTCGAGGCTCGGGAACGGCCGAGAGCGATCAGCAATATGGGATGCGTAATATTCGATGAATTCCTTGACGAGCCGGTCTATTTCGGCTGCCGCGAACTTGCGGCCTTGGGCTTCGAGTGAGCGTTCGATCATCGATCGCGCGCCGCCGCCGACCAGGTTGCGCGCAGTGTAGTAAGGCACCGGCGGCAAACCTTCCTGCGCGAACACAGTGTTGAGCGTGGCGACAAGATCGGGCGCACTGTCAACCAGTGTGCCGTCGAGATCGAAGACGACTGTCGGAGCCCCCATCACTGAAGATGGCTAGCCAACGAATCGCGCAATAGTAAGGCTTGGCTTGATGGGTATTTCACGGGCGAGATGGGCTATGCTCCCGCCCGAGTTGCGTTACATAAGCGCCGTTCCCCCGCTGCGATGATCACGATGGACCTGGAGGCCCAAAAGCGCGCAGCCGCAGCCCGCGCCCTCGAATTCGTGCGTCCCGGGATGCGGCTGGGGCTTGGCAGCGGCTCGACCGCCAAGCATTTTGTCGAGCTTCTGGCGCAGCGGGTGCGTGCCGGGCTCGAGGTGATTGCAGTGCCCACATCGGAGGCAACTCGCAGTGATGCCGAGCGGCTGGGGATTGCGCTCACCAATCTGGACGAGGCACCGGAGCTCGATCTCACGGTGGACGGTGCCGACGAGATCGCGTCCGATCTGAGCCTGATCAAGGGTGGGGGAGGGGCGTTGCTGAGGGAAAAGATCGTCGCCTCCGCATCCCTGCGCATGATCGTCATTGCCGATGAGTCTAAGTGGGTATCTTCGCTTGGCCGCTTCCCCCTGCCGGTAGAGGTGGTGCCGTTCGGATTGGCCGCCACGAGGCGGGCGGTCGAGGCTGCGGCCGCGGATATGGGTTGCGCAGGCCCCGCCCTGCTGCGCCGTGCCAAGGATGGCCATGCTTTCGTCACGGACGGAGGGCACTGGATCCTGGATGCCGCATTCGAGCGGATTCCCGATCCAAGATCACTCGCCGAGCGTCTCGACGGCATTGCCGGCGTGATTGAGCACGGTCTGTTCATTGGGCTCGCAGACGCGGCCATAATCGCTGGCTCGAGCGGCGTGCGCGTCCTCGAGCGGCGCTGAGCCCGTTTCACCGCAAGAGGAGGGTTTACATGTTTGCTTCCCAAACCGGCAGGGCGCGTGAGTTATTGCTTGCGCTTGGGCTTGCTTTCGCGGTGGGCGCTGGCGCCGCTGCACAACAACCCTCGGCCACTGCGATTGCGACCGCCAAGGAAGTCATCACTGCCAAGGGCGCCGGCGCGCTCTACAGCCCCTTGGTCTCGGGCGTGATCGAGCGGACCAAGACCGTCTTGCTGCAAAGCAATCCGATGCTTGGCAAGGATCTGAACGAAGTCGCGAGCAAACTGCACGCAGAATATGCTTCACGCAGTGCAGAGATTCTCACCGAAGTGGCCAAGCTTTACGCCTCCCGGTTCACCGAGCAGGAACTCAAAGACACGCTCGCCTTCTACAAGTCGCCGCTCGGCCGTAAGTTGGTGGCGGAGGAGCCTATTATCCTCGACCAGAGCATGAAAACTGCGCAGACATGGGCCGAAGGTTTCTCGCAAGAGATTATGAGCAAGATCCGTGGCGAGATGAAAAAGCGAGGCCACGACATTTAAGGCATTTGCGAGTTGAATGGTTCAGCCTTCGCATAGCTCTGAAGCTTTGCCGGGCTCGAGCCGGCGATCCTTACGTTTGCGAAAAGCTCTTTGCCAAGAAGGATCGATCGCTGGGACTAACCCCAGAGCTGATGCATCCGGATAGCATCTAATGAAGCTCGCGCCGACTGGTGGGATCCTACCACATGGCCGATGATGAACTGGATCTGCTCGTCATCGGAGCAGGATCGGGCGGTGTGCGTGCCGCACGAATTGCTGCCGGTTACGGAGCACGCGTATTAGTGGCCGAGGAGTACCGCGTCGGCGGCACCTGCGTGATCCGCGGTTGTGTTCCGAAAAAGCTGCTTGTCTACGCCTCGCGTTTTGCCGACGAGTTCGAGGATGCGGCGGGCTACGGCTGGACGCTGGGTAAACCAGCGTTCGACTGGCCAAGCCTCATCGCCAACAAGGATCGCGAGATTGCACGGCTTGAGCTCGCCTATAGCACGACGCTTGAGCGCGCTGGCGTCAAGCTCGTCAAAAGCCGGGCCGTGCTGGAAGATGCGAAGACGGTGCGTCTTGTCGCGACCGGAGAAAAAATCCGGCCGCGCCATATCCTCATCGCCACCGGCGCCGCACCGTGGATGGGTCCGGCCGTCGCGGGCCTCGAACATGTCATTTCCTCGAACGAGGCGTTTCATCTGCAAGAGTTGCCGGCCCGCATCCTGATCCAGGGCGGGGGCTATATCGCCGTCGAGTTCGCCGCCATTTTTAACGGGCTCGGATCCGACGTGACGCTGGTCTACCGAGGCGAGAACATCTTACGCGGTTTCGACGATGATCTGCGCGCCCACCTCAACGCCGAGATGACCAAGCGGGGCGTGAGGATTCTTTGCGGCACAACGGTACGCGCGGTGCAACGGACGCAAGATGCCTTCACCGCGCGGCTTTCCGACGATAGCTCGGTCGAAGTCGACAAGGTGATGTTCGCGCTTGGCCGCTGGCCGAACGTCGCCAGTTTCGGTGTGGAGGCGGCCGGCGTGCGGTTAAGCGACAACCGCGGCATCGCGGTCGACCCATTCTCGCAGACCTCCGTGCCGCACATCTACGCGATCGGCGACGTCACCAACCGCGTGAATCTGACCCCGGTTGCGATCCGCGAGGGCCACGCTTTCGCCGACACGGTGTTTGGCGGCAAGCCGACCGCGGTCGATCACACCGAGGTGCCGACCGCCGTGTTCTCCGAACCGGAGGTGGGTGCTATCGGCCTCACCGAGGCGCAGGCCTGCGATCGGCTGGCGAAAGTCGATGTGTACAAGACTTCGTTCCGCCCGTTGAAGATGACCCTTGCGGCCCGCGACGCCCAGGCGTTTTTCAAGCTCGTGATCGATGCCGCCACCGACCGCGTCGTCGGCTGCCACATCGTGGGACCTGAGGCCGGCGAGATGATCCAGCTCGTCGGGATCGCGGTGAA
>VAZQ01000295.1:3993-5473 GCA_005883115.1 Alphaproteobacteria bacterium
GGGAGAAGGCGCTGAGCCGGCGTCGCGAGGCGGCCGAATAGCATTTCGCTCGGCGCCGATCGCGATTCGATCTGGCTTGGCATGCCGGCCCTCGTGTATAAGCTCGCCGAGGTAGAAAATCTCGCCCGTACCGGGGCTTAAGGGTGGTGGAGGGCGGTCATGCCCGAGCGTTGGACGCGCGAGAGTTGGCGGCAGAAGCCGATAGCCCAGATTCCCGAGTATCCGGACCAACAGGCGCTCGCCTCCGTGGAGCAGCGCCTCGCGACGTTTCCGCCGCTCGTGTTTGCGGGGGAAGCCCGCAGCCTGAAAAAAGCACTCGGCCGCGTCGCGGCGGGAGAGGGATTCCTGCTGCAGGGTGGCGATTGTGCCGAAGCCTTCACCGAGCACAGTGCCAACAATGTCAGCGCGAACAATATCCGCGACTTCCTGCGCGTCTTCCTGCAGATGGCGGTAGTGCTCACCTATGCCGCCGCGGTGCCGGTGGTAAAAGTTGGCCGCATCGCCGGGCAGTTCGCAAAGCCACGCACGTCGCCAATGGAGAAGCGGGCCGGCAAGGAACTGCCAAGCTACCGCGGCGACATCATCAATAGCGTCGAGTTTGATGAGGCGTCGCGCCGGCCGGACCCGGAGCGGCAGATCGAGGCTTATCGGCATTCGGCCGCCACTCTCAACCTGCTGCGCGCGTTTGTGCATGGCGGCTACGCCAATCTAGCCAATATCCGGCAGTGGACGCTCGGCTTCGCCAAGGACTCGCCGCAGTCGCATCATTATGAGGAGCTCGCCGACCGCATCAGCGAGGCGCTCGGCTTCATGCAAGCTTGCGGCCTCGATCTCGAAAGCCATCCTGAGCTCAAGAGTACCGAGTTCTACACCAGCCATGAGGCGCTGTTGCTCGGCTACGAGCAGGCGATGACGCGCGAGGATTCCACCCATCCCGGCACCTTCTGTTGTACTTCGGCCCACATGCTTTGGATCGGCGACCGCACCCGCCAGCCGGATCATGCGCACGTCGAGTTTTGCCGGGGCATCATGAATCCGCTCGGTCTCAAATGTGGCCCCTCGAGCAAAGTCGACGAGCTGCTGCGGTTGATTGACATTCTCAATCCGGAAAACGAGCCGGGTCGGCTCACGCTGATCGTGCGGCTCGGCGCGGACAAGATTGGCGATCAGCTGCCGGCCTTGGTCCGCGCGGTTCAGCGCGAAGGAAAGATCGTGGTGTGGTCGTGCGATCCCATGCACGGCAACACCATCACCTCGGAAACCGGTTACAAGACGCGGCCGTTCGACCGAATTCTGTCGGAGGTGAAGACCTTCTTTGCGGTTCATCGCGCCGAGGGGACGCATGGCGGCGGCGTGCATCTGGAGATGACCGGCCAGAACGTAGCCGAGTGCACCGGCGGAGCGCGGATGATTACGGACGCGGATTTCAAGGATCGCTACCATACGGTCTGCGACCCGCGGCTCAACGCCGAGCAATCGA
>VAZQ01000296.1:0-504 GCA_005883115.1 Alphaproteobacteria bacterium
CTGGCGGCCGCGGCATCACGGATCAGTTGATCATGTTCAGTATGCCGTGAAATCGGATGCACTTAGTTGGTATGGATCTGCATCGACTGGCGCAACCCCGTTATCCCGGCGCGCCCTGCAGTGACGGCCGATCGGATTCGCGCCAACGCAAACGCTGCTAGCGAGTAATGCTAAGCACCCCGGCTGAGCCGGGTTTACGTCGCTATTGCGCGCGCTGCCCGGTTGTCGAAGGCGGCTGTCCCGGGGGGACGGCGACCGTAGGCGGCGCAGTTCTTGGCGCCATGCCGGTTGTGGCGGGCGGGTTTGCGTCCTCGCGCGCAGTGCGCGTGTTCTCGCCGCCGGCGAAGATCAGCGCCAGGATGATAACAATGAACACGGCGCCGGCAATCCATCCCCACGGGGTGGTGGTGCCGATTCTTGGGTCCATTTCGGCCTGTCGTTCCATGTCCATTCTGCGATCGAAGTCTCTGGGGTCCGTCATGGCGACCTCCATCTGATGTCCGT
>VAZQ01000296.1:606-1868 GCA_005883115.1 Alphaproteobacteria bacterium
TCCTTGCCGAAGATCAGCTGCGTCTGCGTGACGATCGCCGCGAGCTTGCCGTCGCCGCGCGTGATGCGCGTTTCCAGCACGATAGTCGTGCGGCCGCGGTGCAGCGGGATGCACACGGCATGGGCGGTGTCGCCCTTCGGCACGGCGGCAAAAAAATTAGTCTTGCTCTCGATGGTCGCGGTGCCGCCGCCGTCGGGAAGACCGCTGCGCGCCGTCATCCCGCCGAGCGTATCGCCCAGCGCCATCACTGCGCCGCCGTGCAGCACGCCCCGACGATTGCATAGATCCTCGCGCACTGTGAGTTCGGCTTCACTGCGTTCGGGCGAACGATGCAAGAAGTTCACGCCGAGCAGCTTCGTGAAGGCCGGTAGATCGGACATAGTCGTTCCTCTGCTGGGTCGATTTGGTCATAGCATGACCCGCGCGCAGCGCCAGAGCCGATGCGCCGTCGCACAGGTTTTGCATTGTGGGCGCTGCATCGGAGGCAGATCCGCTTGTTGAGGAGCGCGCTTGACAGCAGATCGCAGTCCGGCGCTTTGTAAAAACCCGCGGCGCTCGTAGCTCAGCTGGATAGAGCACCAGACTTCGAATCTGGGGGTCGGGGGTTCGAATCCCTCCGAGCGCGCGGACACTCAGCATATTTTGCGCCGGCCGTGGGGGCCAACGTGGGGACTTTTCTTTTTCTCGCGCTTGTGCGGCGGCGTGGTGATGAGAAAATCCGGATCGCATGCTGCGACACTGTGCCGTTGGTAAGGGCGCGATGAATGGCTATTTGGGAGTTAGAGGGCCCTTATGTCGGTCTAGTCAGGCGACACCACCTGCCATGCCAGTAATCTCTAGCTTATTTGGCGAACTGCAGCAGCTCGTGCCTCTGCACGGCTATTGGGTGGTGGGTCTGATCGTCGGATTGGAAAGCTTGGGATTGCCGCTGCCTGGCGAGACGATCCTTGTGCTTGCAGCCATCTATGCGGCGACGGATCCCAGCTTGAACATTTGGCTGGTGATTGCTGTCGCCGCGTTTGGAGCCATCATTGGCGACAACATCGGCTATTGGCTCGGATCAAGGTATGGCTACGCGCTTCTACTGCGATACGGCGAGCGTATCGGTATGCTCGAGCCTCGCATCAAGCTCGGGCAGTACCTGTTCTTGCGGCACGGAGCGAAGGTTGTCTTCCTTGGCCGCTTCGTTGCGTTGCTGCGGATATTGGCGGCATTCCTCGCTGGGCTCAATCGCATGCCCTGGCGCGCATTCCTGATGGCCA
>VAZQ01000296.1:1909-7724 GCA_005883115.1 Alphaproteobacteria bacterium
CTTTGGCAAAGCGCTGCTGCAACTTCATCACGCCCTCGCGCCCATCGTACTCGCACTCGCCTTGGCCGGCTTTTTTGGGTGTGGCTACTTGATCCGCCGTTACGAAGACCGGCTTACCGAATTGGCCGAACGTGCCTTGCCCGGGCCGCTCGTGGCTGCGCTTCATGTGAAAAGGCCATAGTATGCCCAGCTTCAATCAACGGCGAAATGCGTTTGGGTATTGCGCTCTACGCCTTGCTGCGAAGGGATGCTTGTGATCTAGCCCGTTCCGCAGCAATCCGCTCCCCTTACGGAGCGCGCTTGAAATATTCCTTCATCGGCTCGAAGTAGCTGCGCTGCCATCCGCCGTCTCGGTAGCTGGTGTGGCCGTCGGGCACATTGCTGTGATGCACGGTGATCCTGGCGCCTTCAGGCGCCGGCTCAAGGAGCACCTCGATCTGCGAATCGGGATCGGCCGCGGTGAATTTTGTGGTGCGCCAAGACTGAACGATGCGGCGGGGCCGCTCGAGCTTAAGATTGCGCCCGCTGATGTAGCCGTTCCACACCGTGAACGCAGCGTCTTGTTGCGCAGAAATTTGTGCCGGTTTCCCGCCGGTCATTTTTTTGCGCCCGTCGCTGCTGAGCCACGCGTCGTAGATCGCTTGCGGGCTTGCCGGAATGACGTCGGATACGGAAAACTCGAATGGCATGATGCCGTTCCGGTTTGCTAAACAGCGGCACACGATAGCGCGTGCCGGGGGCGGGCGTCAGTGCCTCGCGAGCGCACGGCCCGCAAAGCGCTTTCGCGCACCACGAAATCGCGCGATAATCGGCGCCAGCAAACAGTGATAGTCGGGAGGTTCGCCGTGC
Source organism: Alphaproteobacteria bacterium (assembly GCA_005883115.1). GTDB lineage: Bacteria > Pseudomonadota > Alphaproteobacteria > Rhizobiales > Xanthobacteraceae > VAZQ01. The sequence goes on from VAZQ01000296.1 coordinate 2,759, forward strand.
AACGCAGGCATATCTGGCTGGTCCTGGCATTACTCGCGGGGGGAATAAACGGTGCATATGCGCAAGATGCTCTGACCGGGCGCGTATCCTCGAATGAAGAGGGTGCAATGGAGGGGGTGCTGGTCAGCGCCAAGAAAGATGGGGCGTCCATCACGACCACCGTGGCGACCGACGCGCAGGGCCGCTACAGCTTCCCGGCCGGGCGGATCGAGCCGGGCAAATATGCAATCTCGATCCGCGCGGTCGGCTACAAACTCGACGGTCCCAAGACAGTCGACGTCCCCACCGGGACCACCGCCACCGCCGACCTCCAGCTCAGCAAAGTCAAAAATCTGGTGCCGCAACTCTCGAACGGAGAATGGCTGCTTAGCCTTCCCGGCGCCGACAAGCAGAAAGCTTTTCTCACGCTGTGCGTGGGCTGCCACACGCTGCAGCGGGTCTTGACCTCGAACCATGACGCCGCCGAATTCGAACAGGTGTTCTTGCGGATGGCGCGCTACTCGCCCGGCAGCACGCCGACCCATCCGCAGCCGCTACTTCCCGGTCCGCGCGGCGAGCGCCCGGCCGTGACCGGCGAGGCGGCCAAAGCGGCCGCGGAATTTCTGGCGAGCGTCAGCCTCGGCAATTCCGAGGCTGCCGAATATCCGCTCAAGACTCTGCCCCGGCCCAAGGGGCGTTCCACCAAGGTGGTGATTACGGAATACGATCTGCCGCGCCGGAACGCGCTTGCGCACGATGTCATCGTCGATCGTGACGGCAAGGTCTGGTACTCTGATTTCGGCGCGCAAGTCGTCGGCGTCATGGATCCCAAGACCGGCGCGACCAAGGACATCGCGATCCCGGTGGTGCGGCCCGATCAGCCGAAAGGCGACCTCGATATCGAGTTCGACCCTGACGGCAACCCTTGGCTGGCGATGATGTATCAGGCGGCCATCGCCAAGATCGACCGCAAGACGCACGACGTTTCAGTATTCCCGTTCCCCGGCGACTGGATTTCGCCTTCGGCGCAGGCCTCGATGGTCTCGCCGATGCATTCCAACGTCGACGGCAAAGTGTGGACCAATAATCAGGAGGACCATTCCAGCTACCGGCTCGATCTGGCGAGCGGAAAATTCGAAAATCTGGGACCGGCCAAGACGCCGGATGGCAAGCAGATCCGAGCCTATGGCATGCCGAGCGATCAGCAGAACAACCTTTATCAGCTGGAGTTCGGCGGCGGCCACATCGGCCGCCGCGATGCCAAGACGCGCGAAGTCACGGTCTGGCCGACCTCAGGCGCGCTCACGCGTCCGCGTCGCGGGCGCGTCGACGAGCAGAACCGGTTGTGGTTTGCGGAATATGGCGGCAACGCCATCGGCATGTTCGATCCGAAGACCGGCGCTATTAAGGAGTGGCGCGCTATTAAGGAGTGGCAGATGTCCACGCCTTGGAGTGCGCCCTATGACGTGGTCGCGATTAGGAACGGCGCTGAGGCGTGGACCGGCTCGATGCTGACCGATCAGGTCTCCAGGATCGACACCGCGACTGGCGAGGTGGTCGACTACCTGCTGCCGCGCACGACCAATATCCGGCGCGTGTTCGTGGATAGCTCCACCGAGCGGCCGGTGCTCTGGATCGGTAGCAACCACGGGGCCAGCATCGTCAAGGTCGAGCCCCTCGATTAACTTGCGGCCTTCGCACGAGGCCCCCACTTTCCCCGCCGCGCGGATGGTAGGATAGTTGATGGGGTCAGCACCGCGTCTGTGCTTCCCTGTGCGAGCACGCCCAAGGAGTGCCTGAATGTCATCCTCGAGCGACTGGGAGATGCCGCATTCCTTCCAGCCGAAGCCGGAGAACTACGCTTACGATCTCGAGGCAGCGCTGACCTCGATGGTGGGGCTGCGCGCCATCATTCCTGCCGATGCCTTCACGGCCGAGACGCTCGGCACCGAGCGCACCGGAAACGGCGTCTTGATCCGCGAGGGCGTAGTGCTCACTATTGGCTATCTCATCACCGAAGCGGAAACGATCTGGCTGCATCTGGCTGATGGCCGCGCCGTTCCCGGCCACGTCTTGGCCTATGATCAGGAGACCGGCTTCGGGCTAGTTCAGGCGCTGGCGCGGTTGGAGCTGCCCGTGCTGCCGATCGGGGAATCGAAAACGGCGAAAGTGGGTGATTCCGTCGTGGTCGCAGGCGCCGGCGGGCGCAAACATTCCGTGGTCGCGCGCATCGCAGCCAAGCAGGAATTCGCAGGCAATTGGGAATACGTGCTGGACGAGGCGATTTTCACCGCGCCTGCGCATCCATTCTGGGGCGGCACCGCGATGATCGGGCGCACGGGCGACCTTTTGGGCATCGGCTCGCTGCAGGTGCAGCAGGTGCGCGAAAGCGGCACGCCCGAGCCGTTGAACATGATCGTGCCGATCGACATTCTCAAACCAATCCTCGAGGATCTGCTCACGCTCGGGCGGCCGAACCATCCGCCGCGGCCCTGGCTCGGGCTCAACGCAACCGAAGTGGAGGATAAGGTCGTGGTGGCGCGCGTCTCCAGTAGCGCTCCGGCCAAGCGCGCCAATCTGCGCACCGGCGACGTCGTGCTCGCGGTTGCCGGCGATGAAGTCAAGGATCTTGCCGGTCTTTTCCGAAAGGTCTGGTCGCTCGGTAAGGCCGGCGTGGAAGTGCCGCTGACGATCTACCGCGATGGTCGAACGTTCGAGGTGCGCGTCACTTCCGGCGATCGCAATCGCTTTCTCAAGGGACCCAGCCTCCACTAGGGGCGTCTTCTGCCCCGCTACATTCGTCGCCCGGGCGAGGGCGGGGGAAGGTTCGCACGGCGCACGAGTGCAGTCTCCCTCGGCCGCGCGCAGCCTTTCGTTTTGCGCAATTCTCCCATGTCGCGGGGATCTCCTGAGTTGTCTGCCGCCGTCACACGAGCGACATGCTCATATGGACCAATTGGAGCCGACAGCCGAGGAGGGGATCATGGGAATCATCATGATCAACTGTCCTGCCACGGGACGCGACGTCTCCACGGGCATCGAAACGACCGACATCGAAGGGCTTCCGGCCGTGACCGCCAAGATGGTGTGTCCCGCCTGTGGCCACGTTCACGATTGGAACAAAGCAGACGCCTGGCTCGCGCACAGCGGCGAGCAATACGGATTGCGAGCCCTGACCCGATAGAAGAGACGCGGCCTTCGCCGCGCCCCCGCGCCTTACGGCCGCTCGCACAAGGACGTCAGGTCCTCGGCTGCGGCACGATGCGGATATAGGGCTTCGGCGCTTTCCAGCCCTGCGGATATTGCTTTTTGGCCTCCTCGTCGCTGACCGAACCCGCGATGATCACATCCTCGCCCTGCTTCCAATTCACCGGCGTTGCCACCTTGTGCTTGGCGGTGAGCTGAAGCGAATCGATGACGCGCAATACCTCATCGAAGTTGCGGCCCGTGGTCATCGGATAGACCAGAACGAGCTTGATCTTCTTGTCCGGGCCGATGACGAAGACGTTCCGCACGGTCTGATTGTCGGCGGGCGTGCGCTTCGTCGGATCGCCGGATACGGCAGCCGGGAGCATGCCATAGAGCTTCGATACCTTGAAATCGGAGTCGGCGATCATCGGATAGTTCGGAGCGTGCCCTTGCGTCTCCTTGATGTCGTTGGACCAGCCCTGATGGTTGGTGAGCGGATCGACCGACAAGCCGATGATCTTGACGCCGCGCCTGTCAAACTCGGGCTTGATCTTGGCCATGTAACCGAGCTCGGTGGTGCACACCGGCGTGAAATCCTTCGGGTGCGAGAACAGCACCGTCCATTTGTCGCCGATCCAATCGTGAAACCGAATCCTACCTTCGGTAGTCTCCGCCTCGAAATCCGGTGCAGTGTCGTTGATTGCCAGTGTCATGGCTTACCTCCGTCGCGTGCCAGCCAGATGGCTCGGTAATATAGTGAGTTGCAGTCGCAGGAGCCAGTGTTCGCCGCCATAGCCGCGTACTATCGAATGCCAAGTCCGTAGTGGGGCCATATCCTCCCTCATAGAAGCGCCGCCGGAGAAGGAATGAACGGCAACTTTCGTGCCAGAGAGAATTAATCGCTGGGCAGGCAGGGCGACGGTTTGCCGCGCGCCGGTGCCTCAGCCAGTGCAAGGAGCGCCGCCTCGATCGCGGCAGGCGATCGAAATGAAGTGCGCATGCGCGCCCGGAACGAAGCTCGCAACTCGCATGGAGTCCTTTCGGAGAACGCCTTGAAGCCGCGCTCCACCGCGCGGTCGTCGGCGAATGTAAGCCGAGGATCAGAAGCCGGGGCGGAAACCGAAGGATCGGGATGAAGCGTAGCCCCAGAAGGGATTTGGCTGCTCTCTCACCGGGCGCGCGCGTCGCGGAGCTGTCCGTACCTCTTGTTTTTTTGTCTCTTTCTTCGGCTGCTCGGTGACGCTGCTTTTTGCGAGTTCGGGTGCTGGTTCGGTTGCTGCAGGTATCGCAAGCGCCTCTGATGGCGCGGGCGGCACCCAGGGCGAATCTGCATAGTGCACGACGGTCTTGGGTGGCGGCCGATATGCCGCCAATCCAGGATTTGCGGCAACGCTTGGCTGCATCAACCAATAGAGCGCGACGAAAAAGCCTACGTATGCTGCAAGGATAATTCCGACTGCCGTGCCTAAGCGGTAATCCTCAGACGTGCCCGGCCCAAAATTCCCACGCGAATACATGCGCTGCCCCCAGCTCGGCTAATCCTTAGTCGCCCGCGCTGGCAAATAGGTTCAGCGTCTCCTCCCCCCGTGCGTCAGCAAGTGGATGCGAGCCGTCTCATTTCTCAGGTTGTGGCTGAGGAGCCACAGTCGTCCCTTTCGTCTTTGGTTATAAATGAACGGGGAACGAGAGGGGGCAAACATGGGACTCGTACGCGGGTCTCAGTGGGTCGTATGGGGTGGCTTGGCCGTTTTGCTTTACGCTGGCCTCGCCAATCACGGCCGAGACGTCAAAGTGGCGC